>JADEXW010000652.1 GCA_015206935.1 Pseudanabaenaceae cyanobacterium LEGE 13415
AAATACGCCTTTCCAAGAGCCAACAAATTCGCCCGTCGTCTCAATCCCGTAGGATGGAAGCGCAATCCCAGCAAGCAAACTCAGAACTACAGTGATGCCCATGATGCGAGCAAAGATCATCATCTGTCCGGTGATTCCATAGCGAACCGCTAGGTAAACTCCGAATAGACCTGCTCGCAGAAACGCCTTCGGCTCATCGGCTGTGAACTCAGGAGCGACAGACCACACCACCGAGACCACAGACATCAAGTGCAGCATCAGTAGCGGAATGTCTCTGGTGAGTCCAAACAGCAATTGTCGCCAGCAACCGGAGATCACAATCAGAATGAATAAGATTCCATAGCTTGCAGCATTCGCTAAACCGACGGCTCTCGGAGGAATCGCGACACCGAGAAAATAGGCGAGATAAATCCCGACTAACCACGGCTCTATTTTCTGGGCTAAGAATTGCAAATCTCTGAGTTTCAAGGTTCTGTCTCCTCTGTTTTGGTCAATCTTGTCGAAAGGTCATCTCCATCTGGGTGTTATCGCTCGGATTGCAGTTCTTCAAACAGCGATCGATAGCGATGCGCTTGTCGGTCTTGAGTGAATTCCTGCTCGACTTTGGCTCGACTGCGCGAACTGAGGCGCTGATGACGATCGGGATCTTCGATCGACCAAACAATCCCTTTGGCTAAGTCATCAATCCAATACGGTTTTGCTAAATATCCACTGTTCTGATGCTCGATTAAATCTGGCATTCCGCCGATATCAAATGCCACACACGGTGTTCCACAAGCCATTGCTTCCATGATGGTATTGGCTAAGTTCTCTTGCGTAGAGGGCAGGATGAACACATCAGCGGCGGAGTACAACAGCGACAACGATAAGTCATCGCGGAAGCTTCCAAGATAGTGAACATTCATGCCGAAGTCTGGCGGATGCGTAGGTCGATCCGATCCAAACACGACTAACTCTAGAGAATCACCCCAACCGGATTGAGCCAAACTTTGTAAAGCAGGCTGCAAAAGGTGAAATCCTTTCCGAGGATCACTTGTTCCAGAAGTTGCTCCAAACATTGCTAAATGTTTGTCTTGAGGTAAGCCGAGAACTTCCCTTGCAAACGATCGATGAATCGGGCGATAGCGAGTCGTATCAATGCCATTGGGAATGACTTCAACTCGCACATCTTGGAACAATGAACTCGATCGAGCGCAGTCAGCTAACCATTGACTCAATGCCACGATCGTTAAATTCGCAGACTTCCAAGCTTTCACTTTTCGCTGCCAAACCGATCGAGATAAGTCTTGCGCTTTCTGACTTTGAAGCTGAGGACAGTGACCACACGATCGAGTGTAGCGATCGCACTCATCGGTATAGTGGCAACCTCCTGTAAATGCCCACATATCATGCAGCGACCACACAACCGGACGATTCAGTTTCGCGATCGATTCAATCCGCACAAACGCTTCATTCACCCAGTGTAAGTTCACGACATCTGGATTAAGCTGCTTCACTTGACCAGCGAATTGATCGGGCAACCATTGAACTGAGAAGACAGTATCCTGGCGATTTCGATAGCGCTTCAGCGGTAAAGCATCAAAGGTTAATCGAGCTTTAGCAATTCCTTGTGCAATTTGCGTTTTAGGAGCAATGACCGACCGATCACTACTCGTTTTAGACTGCACTAGCATTTGAGATGAAACACCAATGGATTGCAGTCCTTGATGTAATCGGTGAGCGGCGCGTGCAGCACCCCCATCAATATCGTGACTACTGGCAACTAGGATATTCATCGTGCCTCCAACAGTGTTGCAATGTCTTCGATCGACAACCCTTTGCGATCGCAAATCTTTCGAGCGGGATCACCTGCCCAAACCTCGTTTGCAGGAATATCGTCAGTGACCACGCTATCTGAACCTACGATCGAGTTTTCACCGATCGCACAACCGAGATGAACAATGGTGCCTGCTCCAAGCCAAACCCCATCATTGAGATAAATTGCTGGATCGCTGAGTGGAAACGTTCGGTCAGACCGATTCGCAATCAAAGTAACTCGATCGCCAATTTGACAGTTTTGCCCAATGAAGATTCGTTCCCCGATCGCGGTTAGTCGAGCTTGGCGACCGATTGTCGTTCCTCCCGCGATCGTCAATCGTCCGGGATAACCGCCATCGGTTGCAGTGGTAAGTTCAGACAATGCACCAATCCGAACTCTTGATCCGATCTTGATCGATTGACTGTCCTGGTAAGTAAGTCTTGCTGAAGCATCGATCGAGATATCGGAATGACGTTGCTTGGATGGGTGGAATTGCTTGCGATGGAATGAACTCAGAACTCTAGAGAGTGCGCTAGTTTTTGTTGGGGAAGTTCTGATCGCAGAGTCTCCACTCGAAAACTTGAGCGGATTCGGAACAATCTTCAGTGTTTGATAGGTGCGGAAACTAAAAAATAGTCCTCGCATCACTAAACTGGTCGCAGTTGCAAATGCGGCTCCTTCTAACCCGAATCGGGGAATCAAGAGCGAATTGAGAATCACATTAAGCAGGGCTGTGATCCCGGTTCCGATCGCAGTATCTCGTTCTCGTCCCGTCATCAATAGCAACAATCCCGCCAGTTCAAACGGCGCACTGAGCATATAGCCCAAACACAGAATCGTCAGCGCGGTTTGTCCTTGCACAAACTCCGCACCAAAGATTAGTAGAAACCAATATCCCACCGCAATCAGCGAAGTTGAAATCCCAGCACAAGCACACCACAACAATCGCGCACTATTATGCGTCACTCGTTCAACTTGAGCCAGATTTTGCACCGCATACAATTGTGCGATCGTCGGTCCTGTTGCTGAAGAAACCGCTGCCAAACTGAATTGAATTAGCTGCGCTCCCCGCCCAATCACCGTGTAGATTCCTGCTGCACTCGTTCCCTGAATCGCTCCCAACATCAAGACATCAATCTGCTGATTAATCGCAAACATTGCCACAATCATTAGGAATGGAAGACTGCCGCGAAACCATTGTTCAGTTTGATAAAAAGCTGGAGCTTTCTTTGTCTCGATCGGGAGCGTGGTCAGAAGCTGTCGCGCTCCCACCCAAGCTGCAACACCAACTGTTAGCACATAAATGCCCATGATCGAATACACCGAGAGATAGGCAGGAAACAGCACCACCATCACAGCGATCAGGGCAAGAAACATCAGCGGCTTGATCAGTAATTCAGGAAAGTCACTTTTGACA
>JADEXW010000122.1 GCA_015206935.1 Pseudanabaenaceae cyanobacterium LEGE 13415
ACCTTGGCTCGAACAAGTTAGCACTCTCGTTGCTCCCAGCCTTTCTCGTCTGAATGAAGCGATCGAGATGACGCGCTATTTATTCCAACCTGTGGAATTTAGCGAAGATGCGAAAGCTCAAATGCAGCAAGACGGCGCGACAACAGCGATTAAGGCAATCTTAGAAGCGATGCCTTCTCCATTAACGGATGCTGCGATTCAAGACGTGATCAAACAAGTCGTGAAGGAGCAGAACCTTAAAAAAGGTGTCGTGATGAAATCGCTTAGAGCTGCTTTAACTGGAGCGCTTCAGGGGCCAGATTTGGTTCAGTCTTGGTTGCTGTTGAATCAGAAAGGACTCGATCGAGAACGGTTTGAGCAAGCGTTGTCGATCGAGGCGTAGAACTGGAATTTTTGCCCCCTCTCTTAACTGCTATCAAGCATTTTCGCTTCGGTTGAAACGGCTAAAGCCCCCTAAATCCCCCAAATTTGGGGACTTTGAAGATTGAATGAGCCTTGGAATTCGAGAAATTTTTCTTCCTCAAAGTCCCCCAGAATGAGGGATTTATGGGACGCATTTGCCCTCAGCGAAGCGCAAAACCCAAATAAACATCAGTAACAATCACCTCGCTTGTGAGATGAACGTAAAAAGAATGCTTGCTGGAATAAATCAGCCCTAATCCATCTCCCTACCTCCCGTTTGCCCGAACACTCGAATTTCTGTTAAATTTAGTTAAGATTCTTCTCATTAAACCTTTGGTAGAGAATCCATAAATGTACTTGCGCTTCATCCCGGCTTAATCTTTTAGCCAAACCGCACCGTACAAATCTGTATGGACAATCCATACTTGAAATAACGATCGATCTTTACCGTTGTAGCCGTATCGCGAGGTTGCTAGTTTATGAAATCTTCTTGGAGAACTATCCTGCTTTGGGCAATACCCGCCCTCGTCGTCGGGTTTTTCCTATGGCAAGGATCAATCGCTCCAACCGCACCCAACACGAGTCGAAATACTGCCAGTACTCGCATGACCTATGGGCGGTTCCTGGAGTACTTAGATGCCAATCGAATTACTAGCGTTGATTTATATGATGGCGGTCGAACTGCGATCGTAGAAGCAGTCGATCCAGATTTGGACAATCGGCTACAACGCTTACGAGTCGATCTTCCTGGCAATACTCCCGAACTTGTCACTCGTCTCCGCAGTGCGAATGTCAACCTCGATTCTCATCCCATCCGCAACGATGGCGCAGTCTGGAACCTGCTCGGCAACTTGATTTTCCCGATTCTACTCTTGGGTGGATTGTTCTTCTTGTTCCGCCGATCAAGCAATGTTCCGGGTGGTCCTGGACAAGCGATGAACTTCGGCAAGTCCCGCGCTCGTTTCCAAATGGAAGCAAAGACTGGCGTTTTGTTCGATGATGTCGCAGGCATCGAAGAAGCAAAAGAAGAATTACAGGAAGTTGTCACCTTCCTGAAAAAGCCCGAACGCTTTACCGCAGTGGGCGCAAAGATTCCGAAAGGGGTTCTGCTCGTTGGACCTCCTGGAACGGGTAAAACGCTCTTAGCAAAAGCGATCGCTGGAGAAGCGGGTGTTCCGTTCTTCTCGATCTCTGGGTCTGAGTTCGTTGAAATGTTCGTCGGTGTGGGGGCTTCCCGCGTCCGCGACTTGTTCAAGAAAGCGAAAGAGAACGCACCTTGTATCATCTTTATCGATGAAATTGATGCGGTCGGTCGCCAGCGGGGTGCTGGTATCGGTGGCGGTAACGATGAACGGGAACAAACTTTGAACCAACTCTTGACCGAGATGGATGGGTTTGAAGGGAACACCGGAATCATTATTATCGCGGCTACAAACCGTCCTGATGTGTTGGATGCGGCTCTCTTGCGTCCGGGTCGTTTCGATCGACAAGTCGTCGTCGATCGTCCTGATTACGCAGGTCGCCTCGAAGTTCTCAATGTTCACGCTCGCGGCAAAACCTTGTCGAAAGATGTTGACCTTGAAAAAATCGCGCGTCGGACTCCTGGATTTACCGGAGCAGACTTATCGAACTTGTTGAACGAAGCAGCAATTCTTGCAGCTCGTCGCAACCTGACTGAGATTTCGATGGATGAGATTAACGATGCTATCGATCGTGTTCTTGCAGGTCCTGAGAAGAAAGACCGCGTGATGAGCGAAAAGCGCAAAGAGTTAGTCGCTTACCACGAAGCAGGACACGCGCTCGTCGGTGCATTAATGCCCGATTACGACCCTGTTCAAAAAATCAGTATCATTCCTCGTGGTCGTGCAGGTGGTTTGACCTGGTTCACCCCTAGCGAAGATCGGATGGATTCGGGCTTATATTCCCGATCGTATCTGCAAAACCAAATGGCGGTTGCGCTGGGTGGTCGGATTGCTGAAGAAATCGTCTTTGGCGAAGAAGAAGTTACCACAGGCGCATCGAATGACCTTCAGCAAGTGGCACGAGTCGCGAAGCAAATGGTCACACGATTTGGAATGAGCGATCGATTAGGCCCAGTGGCGCTCGGTCGTCAGCAAGGCAATATGTTCCTCGGTCGGGACATTGCCGCAGAACGTGACTTCTCAGAAGAAACCGCAGCCGCGATCGATGATGAAGTTCGTAACTTAGTTGAGCAGGCGTATCGTCGTGCGAAGGCGGTTCTGGTTCAAAATCGCCCGGTTCTGGATAAATTGGCTCAAATGCTGGTTGATAAGGAAACGGTGGATTCTGAAGAACTGCAAGAGCTTCTTAGCACCAATGATGTGCATATTGCAGCGATCGCTTAATTGCTAATTGAATGAAAATTTGAGAGATGCTCTTAATTCAGGAGCATCTCTTTTTTATTAACGCGAGTTCGACGGAATGTTGCGCTTCGTTGTGGGCGGCTAATGCCCCCTAAATCCCCCAAATTTGAGGGACTTTGAAGGTGGAAAGCACCTTGGAATTGAAGGAATTTTTCTAGCTCAAAGTCCCCCAGAATGGGGAATTTAGGGGGCGAGAGATTCACGGCATCAACCCATTAATCAAAGCTCAATTGATTCGCATTCCCATCATCTGAAATGGTTTGTTCACCCATTCCGACCAGTTCAACCCGAATCGATCGAGAACCCGGCTGCCATTGTCCTTGTCGCGCTTCAATTTCAACAGTTGTACCATTCACGCGATAAGTCGTCGTTGCAAACTGTCCGGATTGATAATCAAACGATCGACCATCATCTTCGTACAGCGTAAACTCGCCTTGACCCGGATAGACTTTGATGTGCAATTCATCGATCGATCGTTCATCCACATATTGCATCACAGGTTGCATCGGAATGATTGCCCCTGCTTTCACATATATCGGCATCCGTTCTAATGGCGCATGAGCCAGAATATGCTGATTGCCGTTGAATTTTTCGCCTGTCCACCAATCAAACCAAGTCCCTTCCGGTAAGTAAACTGCACGATATTCCACACCCGGACGATACACTGGAGCCGCCATTAGATGCGAACCTAGTAGCACTTGATCGTGAATATGATAGGTCTTCACATCATTCGGATACTCATACAGCAGAGGTCGGAGAATCGGCGCACCTGTTTCTGAAGCTTCCCAGAACAAGGTATAGAAATAAGGAAGCAACTGATAACGAAGCTCGATGTATTCACGACAAATTGCTTCAACTTGCTCACCAAACACCCAGGGTTCATGTTGTGCAGTCGTCATCGAAGAATGCGCCCGCATCAACGGATACAACATTCCCACTTGCATCCATCGGGCGAAGAGTTCTGCGGTTGCATTTCCAGCAAATCCACCAATATCTGCACCGACAAAGGGAACTCCAGACAGTCCAATATTAGAGAGCATTGGCAGCGACATTTCGAGATGTTCCCAGAGCGATTGATTGTCGCCCATCCAAACCGAAGACCAGCGCTGAACGCCAGCAAATCCAGACCGAGTTAAAACAAACGATCGCTCTTTTGGTCTGAGTCGATTTAAGCCTTCTGCGGAAGCACGCGCCATGTTGTACCCATATAAGTTATGGGTCTCTGCATGTGTTCCGCCTTCTTCGGGATTTCCTTGAGGTGCATCCATTGGAAAGGGAATATGCTTGCCCTCATCGCCAAACGGTCGATCGGCAAGACAAGGTTCGTTCATATCATTCCAAATTCCTTCAACACCAACTTCGGTCAATTTTCGCTGCCAGTCGCCCCACCATTGACGCACTTCGGCACGTAGGAAATCAGGAAAAACAGATTTATCGGGCCACACATACCCTGCGACTAATTGACCGTCAGCACTTCTAACAAAGCACTCTTTTTCTAAGCCTTCGTGGTAAACCGGATAGTTCCCATCGGGTTCATACTTCACACCTGGATCAACGATCGTAACGACTTTGAATCCATTCTGTTTGAGATCCGCAATCATCTTTGCTGGATCAGGAAAGCGTTTCGGACTCCAAGTAAACACTCGATAGCCCTGCATGTAATCAATATCCAAGTGAATCACATCACAGGGAATTTTGCGCGATCGAAACTCTTTGGCAAGTTTCTGCACCACTTCTTCGGTTTCATAGCTCCAGCGACATTGATGATAGCCGATCGACCATTTTGGCGGCAGTGGCATTCGTCCGGTTAGCTCTGTGTAGGTTTCGAGAATCTGAGCGGGAGAAGTGCCATGAATGATGTAATAGTCCAATTCGGGAGCTTGAGCTTGCATATGCCAGATTCCCGGTTCTGTTGCACCTAAATCGAATTGGCTGAGATGCGTAACATTCAAAAATATGCCGTATGTAAGCTGAGGACGAAGCGCAATGAAGAACGGGATCGCTTGATACATCTCATCATCGATCGATGAATAATCAAGCGCATCGACTGTCCAATTCGTTTTAATTTCCGATCGCTTATCTAACAGTCCCGAACGTTCCCCAAATCCATAAAAATGCTCCTCAGCTTCGATCTTTTTCCAACAAGCGACCTGACCCATTCGCCAAGCAATATTCGTATCTTCTGCGAATGGCTTGCCTTCTAAGTCATAACAATGAACGCGACAAGGAGATCGATCAATCACAACCCGCATTTGATCGGTTTGAATCTCGATCACGTTCCCGTGTGCCGAAGGCATCGAGTCTTTTTCTTCAATGTTGAATTTAGTGATTTCCCAATCTTCGTCGGGTCGATTCACCGCCCATGATCGACGCGGTAAAAATTCACCTGTTGGAGCCAGTTGAACTCTAATTAAATTCGCTGCCAAGATGCTGACTTTTAGACAAGCTTCGCCGCAAGTGAGAAGAATTGAGCGATCGAAGATTTCAACTCGATCGACATTTCCCAGTGAAGTCCAAGGCTGACGAGTCGTAGGGAGCTTTCCAAAAACTTGAGGCATAACATTCACCGAATGAACAACTTAGAAATCTTGATTAACCTGCTGCCCATACAGAAGTCTCTCGCTTCGTTTGGGGCGGATCGTGCCCCCTAAATCCCCCAATTCTGGGGGACTAAGAGTAAGAAGAATTTCTCCAATTCCAAAGTGCTTTCCACCTTCAAAGTCCCCCAAATTTGGGGGATTTTAGGGGCTTTAGCCGATCGCAACGAAGCGAAAACGATTTGTATATACACGCGAGTTAAGCCAATAGTTATTAGTCCATGCAGATGGACTCTGTTTGTATCGCTGCGGATTCTATTCACCAACACACCCCGTTTGCACTACATATCACTCTTAACCAACCAATAACGACTCTGCACCATCGATCCAAACTTCTGTCCCTGTGATATGACTCGCAACATCAGAAGCCAAAAACAGCACCAATTGAGCCACTTGATCCGGTCTTCCAGGCAATCCCCCATTCAGCGGCACTCGACCATTTGGATAATAAGAAGGCTCTTGAATCTGATCGAGGTGAGATCGCTGAGTTGTGTTGTGAATATTTGTCCCGATCGCACCTGGACAAATCACATTCACTCGAACTTTGTTCTTTGCTAATTCCAATGCAATCATTTTAGTAAATGCAACCTGAGCTGCTTTTGTACAAGAATAAGCAGTTGCACCTGTATTACTAAAGCTTCTCGTTCCATTCACCGATGAGGTAATAATAATTGCGCCACCCTGTTTTTTCAAATAAGGAACAGTGTATTTCACGGTGTGAAAAGTTCCATTCAAATTTGTATTAATCGTTTTGTTCCAATCTTCTGGTGTAATCTCTTCAATCGGTGCCCACACGCCATTAATTCCGGCATTAGCAAAAACAATATCAATTCGTTCCAACTGTTCCACAATTTGCTGAATCGCACGTTCCACCTGATCCGGTTGCGAAATATCCGCGATCGCTGACATTGCCGCTCCGCCCTGGAGTTGAATTTTCTCGACCGTTTCTTCAACCGCATCCGCCGACCAATCGATTGCGCCCACGATCGCGCCTTGTTCCGCAAGCAGCATCGCTGTCTCACGTCCAATTCCCGATCCGGCTCCTGTGACTACCGCAACCTTTCCCAATAACTGCATAGTTTCCTCGTTGAGAAGTCGTCTTTTCCACAATGTTTTCCAAAGTGCGATCGCACCTCTGTCATCAGTTAGGTTCAACGATCTCTATCTGATAAAATGCAAAATGCGTTTTTCCAAGAATTGTTATGCAGCTTCAACCCCGCGGACACTTACTGACCGAGCAAGTTAATCCTGCGAGTGCAAATCTCGATCAACTTTCAGCACTTGAAATTGTCGATGTATTCAATCAGGAAGATGCCAAAACCATTCGCGCGATCGCTCAAGCACGAGAACCCTTAGCGAAAGCCATTGATCTAACCGCTGATAAACTGCGTCAAGGGGGTCGATTGTTCTATGTTGGAGCTGGAACGAGTGGACGATTAGGTGTGTTAGATGCAGCAGAATGTCCGCCTACGTTTTGTACGCCACCGGAATTAGTGCAGGGAATTATCGCAGGCGGCGCAGATGCACTGCTGCGAAGTTCAGAAGGATTAGAGGATTTAGCCGACCAAGGAGCAGCAGCGATCGTCGATCGACAAGTGAACGATCTTGATGTCGTCGTGGGCATTGCCGCAGGAGGAACCACGCCTTATGTTCATGGCGCATTGTCCGAAGCTCGAAGCCGTAAAGCAACGACCGTTTTTATCGCTTGTGTGCCGCAAGACCAAGTTCAAATTGATGTGGATGTGGATATTCGCTTATTAGTTGGAGCGGAAGTGTTAGCGGGTTCAACTCGATTGAAGGCTGGAACTGTCACGAAATTAGCGCTGAATATTCTATCGACTGGAACAATGGTCAGACTCGGTAAAGTGTATGGAAATCGCATGATTGATGTGGCGGTGACGAATTCCAAATTGCACGATCGAGCGCTGAGAATTCTTTCAGATCTGACGGATCTCGATCGAGAACAAGCCGCAGAACTGTTAGAAAAAAGCGATCGCTCTGTCAAAACGGCTTTGATGATGCACTGGTCAGGATTATCAAAGTCGGAGAGCGATCGCTTACTGCGTGAACATCAAGGAAATTTACGGGCTGCACTGCAAAATCATGCAAGCTAGCCGATTTGACAGCCTGTGGTTTGGACTGCGCCAATAATTCGACCAATCGCAAAAAACGCGATCGTACCCGCGATTACGATCCCGCTCCGGTACATCAAGCGCCAAACGCCGATTGGTTTCTCATTTACTAAATTTAAATATCCCCATGCCAGAGCCGACATCAAGATGCCCATGACTCCCGCACGAATGGAACCATAGCAATCTGAAGTCGTGACTAAAAAGCTACAAGAAGCCAAAAATAAACAAACTGAGCTGACCAAAGCTGCAAAAGTTCTCGTCATACGTCTAACTGGTTGTGCGATCGCACCTAGATGATCCGCGTAACAATTTATCATTGAGTGTTCCCAAGTATTACAGGGTCTAACCCCTCATCCGTCAAGATACGCAGACCTAAACTAGTGATTCTCTTAATCTAATTGGTAAAAATTCTTCAAAGGCAAATGGCAAAGGATCGGGCACAATAAACATGCACTGTTCTAGATGTTGAACAATGGAAGACAATACCACCGTTTCAGTCTGCGTTGGCACGTTCAATCCCCTTGGAATGCCGATCGCAATTACAAAACATCTCAGTGACTGCGCCACAGTCGCCTTTCAAGCCATCACGCTCAATCTTCTTTTGTCACACGCCTTCAAGCTAGACGCGGCTGAAATAACCGTCATTCGCCACATTGAGGGTTCCAGTATCCGAGTCGATCGCACCCTCAAAGGATTCACCGGATACGTGGGTACTGATGATATCGGATAAATCATCCCATCACAAAACTTAATCAGTGCGTCACAATAGAACTACAAACTTTGTCAGCAAATTTGAGTCGCAGTATGGCACAGATGGACGATCGTAAAAAACGAATTATGGAACACCTCGCTCGCAGCACGAATGATTTTAGTAAACCCTTACCCCCACGTTCTTTAGAGCGTAAACAGCGGATTCTCGATCACGTTCGTCGCACAACGGGCAACTAGAAGAAAAGAGCGATCGAGTTGTCGATCGCTCTTTACACCGACTGAACAATCGGAATTTCAACCCAAAATTCCGTTCCCTGATTCAGTTCAGAAATACATTGAATTGATCCCCTGTGTTTTTCAACAACAATTTCATAACTAATTGAAAGCCCGATTCCCGTCCCTTTTCCAATCGGCTTGGTCGTGAAAAACGGATCAAAAATTCGCGATCGGACAGGCTCCGGAATCCCGCTGCCATTATCTCGAATGCAAATTGCAACGCGATTCGGTTCGATCAGCTTCGTGGTAATCCAAATACGAGGCGTTTCTTGATCGACTTCTTTGATCGCATCGATCGCATTACTCAAAAGATTCATAAACACCTGATTTAATTGCCCCGCATAGCATTCAATCAGAGGCAATGCTCCGTACTCTTTGATCACTTCAGTATTTGAACTCAATCGATGCTGCAAAATCAAGAGCGTATTATTAATGCCTTCGTGAATGTCTACCTGTTTGAATTCCGCTTGATCGAGTCTGGAGAAATTTCGCAGAGATAGTACAATTTGCCGGATTCGTTCTGTTCCAACTTGCAGGGAAGCGACAGATTTAGGCAAATCTTCACGCAGAAATGCTAAATCGATCTCGTCTGCTTGCTCCAAAATTCTTGAGTTTGGCTCTGGATAGCAGCTTTGATACGTCTCAAGCAGCGACAGAAGATCGCTCGTATAGTTCCAAATGTGAGTGAGATTTCCATGAATGAAATTCACTGGATTGTTAATCTCATGGGCGACTCCTGCAACTAACTGTCCCAGACTCGACATTTTCTCTGTGTGAATGAGCTGGCTTTGGGTTTTTTGCAGGGTTGAAAGTGCTTCAATCAATTGTTCTGCTTGTTCGTGTGTTTGCCTGAGTAGTTCTGCTTGCTCTAGTGCAATGCTTAACTGAACAGTAACTTGTGTCACAAATCGAAGCTCTGCTTCTGTCCAGTGACGTGGGCTTGCACACTGATGCACACACAACAATCCCCACAGCGCCTCACCTCTGAGAATTGGAGCAGTGATACTCGCTTTAATCGCAAACTGATCTAATACAGCCCGATAACAAGCTGGAACCTCAGATTGATCCACATCTTCGATCGAGCTAACTCGTCCCTTCTGATACTGAATCGCATACTCCTTACTAAAGCAGTGATCTTCAACGCTCACACCAAGCGCCACGGGAAACGGTGCTTCAACCTCTTCGGCGATCACTGTAACTATGTTGTAGTCACTCCCAGGAGCAAACTGATAGAGACAGACTCGATCTACATTCAGCGATCGACGCAGTTCCTGAGTCACCGTAGCAAAGATCGTCTCAATCTGTAATGACTTCCGCATTTTTGCCACCACATTGAACAAAACTTGTTGCTGCTCTGTGGCTTGTTCGAGTCGCGCGGTTCGTTCTTGCACTTGCAGTTCTAAACTAGCGTTCAAGGTTTGGAGTTGTTGATGCGTTTCATATTGTTGAATCGCAGTCGAAAATTGTTGCGCGATTGCAGAAGCCAATTCTAGATCTGTTGCTGTCCAGGGTTCAATTTTACCGCGACAAGTCTCCTTCCACACTTCAAACGACTGACGCGGATAGAGTTGTCGTTGATCCGGATCAACCTGTCCCGCCCAAAGAATTTCAGTCTCGATCTCATCTCGAAACACAGTGAGATATCCCAGCAATTGCCGTCGATACCACAGCGGCAGAATGATTAATCCGCGAATCTCGGTCGATCGGAATGCTGGTTGAAGATTTCTCAGCGCAGATTCTTTGTAGAGATCAGCGATCGCCCAAATCGAATCTTGCTCCGATTGGAATCGATCTTTCCACGCACTGTAGTCTTCCAACACTGCATAGGGCGCATTCGATGGTATGGTTGGCTGACTGCCTGAGCAAAATAGTCTGACACAATTGCTCGGAAGTTGTGGATCACGAGGAGACTGCGGCTCAGTGGCAAGCGATTTCGCATAAACCCACAATCGCCCACCTGAACCATTCAACGCTGAAACCGTACAATCCAAAGCGGCTTGAAGCTCGATCGTAGAGAGAGAATGCAGCAAACCAGAAATTTGATTCAGGCTCGATTCACGCGCTGCTTTCGTCCGGGCTTGCTCGATTAATGTGTATTGCGCGATCGCAACAGTCAGTAAATCAACCACCAATTGCAGGGTTTGAATCTGTTCTTCAGAGAGGGATCGAGGTTCAGCATGATGAACCACTAACAAGCCCCACAGCGTCGCCTCCTGCAAAATTGGAATGACTAAGGA
>JADEXW010000653.1 GCA_015206935.1 Pseudanabaenaceae cyanobacterium LEGE 13415
TATTTGAATGCGTCCATTCCTTTGAGAGTGGGTGAAGAGATCAATCAGCGGCAGGTTTTACGCGATTTGGCATCTGTGCAATATTCGCGGAATGATCTTGATCTCGGTCGGGGTAAGTTCCGAGTGAAGGGCGATGTCTTGGAAATTGGTCCTGCTTACGAAGATCGAATCATTCGAGTCGAATTCTTTGGCGATGAGATTGATGCCATTCGCTATGTTGATCCGGTGACAGGTGCAACACTGCAAAGTATGGAAGCCGTCAGCATTTATCCAGCTCGTCACTTTGTCACACCTGAAGATCGGTTACAGATTGCTTGTGATGAAATTGAACTAGAGCTAAAACACCGTTTAATTGAGCTTGAAAGTGAAGGAAAATTACTCGAAGCACAACGCTTAGAGCAACGCACTCGATACGATTTAGAGGTCTTGAGAGAAGTCGGTTTCTGTAATGGTGTGGAGAACTATTCAAGACATTTGGCAGGTCGCCAACCCGGTGAGCAGCCCGAATGTTTGCTCAACTACTTTCCGAAAGATTGGTTATTGGCGATCGATGAATCTCACGTTACAATCCCCCAAATTCGAGGCATGTACAACGGCGACCAAGCCCGTAAAAAAGTCTTGATCGATCATGGTTTCCGTTTACCCAGTGCCGCAGATAATCGCCCCCTCAAAGCTGAGGAATTTTGGAACAGAGTGAATCAATGTGTGTTCATCTCTGCAACTCCGGGCGATTGGGAATTAGAAATCTCTGAAGATCGCGTTGTCGAGCAAATCATTCGACCGACTGGAGTCCTTGATCCAGAAGTGTTTGTGCGTCCGACTCAAGGACAAGTGGATGATCTATTACATGAGATCCAAACACGAGTCGATAAGCGAGAACGGACGCTAGTTACAACGCTGACGAAACGAATGGCGGAAGACTTGACCGAATACTTCCAAGAGCGAGGCGTTCGAGTGAGATATTTGCACTCTGAAATTAACTCGATCGAGCGAATCGAAATCCTCCAAGATCTTAGAGAAGGAACATTCGATGTATTGATCGGAGTGAACTTGCTAAGAGAAGGATTGGATTTACCAGAAGTTTCCCTAGTTGCAATTCTTGATGCCGACAAAGAAGGATTCTTGAGAGCAAAACGATCGCTGATTCAAACGATCGGACGTGCTGCCCGTCACGTCGAAGGGAAAGCGATTCTTTATGCTGATAACTTAACTGATAGTATGGCAGCCGCGATCGAGGAAACTGAGCGTAGACGAGCCATTCAGATCGAGTACAACGAGAAACATGGCATTGTCCCGAAACCGATCGTCAAGAAATCGAACAATGCGATCTTGGCATTCTTGGAAGTATCTCGTCGGTTGAACTCTCAGGAGTTGGAGCAAGTTTACGAGAAAGCGGATGAAATTCCGTTAGAAAACATTCCTACTTTGATTACGCAGCTTGAAGCACAAATGAAAGAAGCAGCGAAAAAGATGGAGTTTGAGGAAGCGGCGAAATATCGCGATCGAATTAAACACCTGCGCGATAAGATGCTCGGTCAGCGGAATTAATCAGAGCTGTAGCTAGAACATTTTCTGATGTGTACATATTAGAGATTGCTCGGTTCGTTTGAATCGGCTAAAGCCCTCCAGCCCCCAAACTTGGGGGAGCAAACGTTTGACCGCTTTTAGTATGAATGATTAGAGTGACCTGATAATCACGCGAACACAGTTTAAGTCCCTGTGTTCGCTGCGTTTGTAAGAGAGGGCGTGCCCAATCGCTCATCAAGCTGCGCTTCATATTACTCAAGGGCACAATTCATCACTGCTCTAGCTCTCTACCCGACGCTCACCGTGTCGGGTAGAGCCTGGGGCTTCCTGCCGAATAGCTAACTGTCTGCAACAATCTCTGCCGTCTGAGACATCGCCTCTCTAAGCGTACTAATCAGAACGGTCTCCTGATACGGCTTCGTCAAATATGCCGCTGCTCCTAACGCACTTGCAATCTGTCGATGCTTCTGACTGTTGCGAGAAGTTAACATAATCACCGGAAGCGCCGCCTCTCCCAACTCTCGTCGATATTGACTCAGAAATTCAAATCCATTCATCTTCGGCATTTCCACATCGCAGAAAATAGCTCGAATCTGTGCATTGCTCTGCTGTATGTGTAACAAAGCCTCTTTCCCATTCTGAGCATGAATCACTTCATATCCCGCTTTGCTCAAAGTTGCTGCCAATGCTTGTCGAGCCGTCATCGAATCATCTACCACTAAAATCGTTTCAGCGGCTCTTTCTTCCACGGCAGGCATCGAAAGGGGTTTTGTCTCTTCCCAGTTCCAAGTGGTTTCATATCCTCCCTGATGATGTTGAACTAATGCTTGTCCATCCATCACTGGAACCAGCGAACCATCTCCCAAAATCGTACAGCCATACAAGTACGGCGGTGGTGAAATCAGCGCTCCAAACGGCTTGATGACTGATTCTTGCTGTTGCAGGATTTGATCGATCGGTAGTGCGATCATTTGCGTTTCTCCCGCAATCAACAGCAAAGGAATGGTGCCATCTTGCGGCATTGGAACTCCCGATCGACTCACGCGATTCCGTTTCATCAATGGATAATGTTGCGAAAGTGAATCCTTTGAATAGACCGGAATGGCTTGATTTTGCCAGCGATAGACGACTTGATCTTCATCCTGCTCAAACTCTTCTAGTTGTGCAGTGACGATCGCAATTAAACTATCAACCGGGATCGCCATCTGATGCGAATCGACGCTAAACACTAACAATTCTGCGATCGTCAAGGTCAACGGGAATCGCAAAATAAAACTCGTTTCCTTCCCAACTTCTGACGTGATGCTAACTGAGCCTTTCAAGCTCCGAATCTGCGCCATCACCGCATCCAAGCCCACACCACGTCCAGATAGTTCACTCACTTCCGCCGCAGTCGAAAAACCTGGACTAAACAGAAATTCATACAATCGCTCTTTGGGTAAGACTGCCGCTGTATCTTCAGAAATTAGCTTTTGTGAGATCGCTTTTGCTCGAACTCGATCGACATTAATTCCGCCGCCATCATCACACACTTCAATGTAGGTTTGATTGCCGCGATGATAAGCACGAACCTCGATCGTTGCCTCAGCAGGTTTACCCGCCGCCCGTCGTACTTCTGGCAATTCAATGCCATGATCAAACGCATTCCGCACTAGATGAACTAACGGATCAAACAATCGCT
>JADEXW010000654.1 GCA_015206935.1 Pseudanabaenaceae cyanobacterium LEGE 13415
CACCGGGACCGACTAAAACGCGATCGCCCTCAGTTGGAAATTGCTTCAACAACGGACGCGAATTCTTATAGCAACAATGTTCCGACCACATCACGCCAAACATTCCCAGTTCAGCCTGATTTGGATGACGACCCAAACGCCGCACAATCTCTTCATACTCTTCAGGCTTAATTCCTTCAGAAGCAATTTCAGCAGCGGAGAATGGCGCAGATGACAGGACAGACATAAACCCTAGCCCGGATAGAACAGGTACTTATTCTATCGACAAAGATCGCGGATTTAGTCATCGATTTGCGAGACAGAGGTTTTATCTGCCCCGCATTTGTTTACATCCCAGTCACACTCGCCCAGAAGTATTTCTTAAGCGAATTCATATCCGTCTGAATCGTCACCTGCTTCGACCAAGTATAAACATCAAAAGAAACCCGATCGCGATTCACAACAAATCCGCCCAACAATGTCACCCAATGGCTTGGAAAGGGAATCGGTGGCGGATTATCCTGCAACAATCCTTCAGCAGTAATCAGCAACATTGCAACGCCACCCGCCTGAATTGCCGCGATCGATTGATTCATCGCTTCGACATCATTAAACAAATACGCCTGATGATAGTTCGTTCTCGAATAGCCTAAAAGCTCTCGAATCCAGCCTTTGATCTCCCAAGATTTAGTCATTCCGGCTAAGTTACGAATCAGATCCGGAGCATTTGGTTCAACTGGAAATAAGAGCGTTTCGGATTCTCGTAAAGTAGCCAACACCATCCAATCGACTTGGCTCATTCGGAGATGACGATCGACATTTCCTCGCAGTTGTTCATCCGCTCGAATCCATTGAGTCGCTCCTTGGAATCCACCGCTCTCAAATAAGTTGCGGCAAATCTGCACATAGCGGCTGGGTTGTTTGCGAACGAGTTCAAATAAAACACTCGCAGGACCGCAAAACGGTTGTCCGCCCTGGTCGATCGCAAACGGATTACTGACGCGCGATCGCATCTCTGAAATCACGATCGTTTTCTCTAAACATGCCCAAACTCCTGGAGCGCTCGATTGTTCAAACGCATCAATCTCACTCATTGCAGCTTGAATCGATGCTGCATCAGGCAAGTAGGGATTAATAACAGTCGTCACCGGGTGTCCTCCTGAAAGCGTGATATTCGTCACTCTCTGAAGAATAAAAAGTCACAGAGACAAGCTTTAATCTGTCACCGATGTTTTTTCTCAAAGAGTCGATAGTAATATCACTGTGCTTTCTTAGGTTTCCCGATGAACGACCTGCCCCTTCCACCCGATGTGCTTTCTGAATTGTTTGCAGAAGTGAGTAGCAGCGGTAAGATGTCTGCTCAAACCTGTGAACAACTCAAAATTCTGCTGCTCGAAAACCAGATCAGCGACGAAGAAAAACAAGCCATCGATCGCTTACTTTATGCCGTCCGTCTCGGTCGAATCGAAATCGTTGAAGAACCCCATGCCTGAATCGTCCCGTCTTATTCAATTCCTTACCGATGAGCTGAAAGTATCATCGAACGCGATCGCATTAGCAATGCAACAATGCGAACAGTCGCCAAATTTACTTCCGATCGTACTTTGGCAGTATGGCTTGATTAATCTATCTGAACTCGAACAAATCTTCGATTGGATGGCAGCCTCTACCTGTGTAATTAGTAACGTAAGATACATCCATCCTTAATCGTAGCTCTGTAGCTAGATGTGGATATCTCGGAAAATCGCGTATTTTTCGGACTGGTACTCTTTAGCTCGGAGGCTTATTAATGCGGATTGCTCAGATTGCTCCTTTGTGGGAAACCGTTCCTCCTCCCGCCTACGGTGGGGCGGAATTAGTGGTGAGCTTACTCACTGAGGAGCTAGTTCGGCGCGGACATGAAGTCACTCTGTTCGCTACGGGAGATTCGATGACTCAAGCCAATTTGGAAGCGATTCATCCCAGTGCATTACGTCTTGATCCGGCTGTAAAAGAGCATTCCGTTTACGAAGCGATTCAGTTGAGCCGCGTCTACCAAAATGCTCAGGACTTTGACATCATTCATTCTCATATCGGATTCGGTGCGTTAGCTTGTGCCCAATTGGTGAAAACACCCACGGTGCATACGTTGCATGGCACGTTTAGTTTCGATAATCAGAGAGCGTTTAGTTTCGCTAAATCACAACCTTACGTCAGTATCTCTAATACGCAACGCGAACCCCGATTAGGATTGAACTATGTAGCAACTGTTTATAACGGCATTGATCCATCGACACATCATTACTATCCTGAGCCAGAGAACCCGCCGTATTTAGCTTTTTTAGGGCGACTTTCTCCGGAGAAAGGACCGCATCATGCGATCGAGATTGCAAAACGAACGGGCTACCCGCTGAAAATGGCAGGAAAAGTCGATCGTGTGGATGTTGATTATTTTGAGCAGGAAATCAAACCCCACGTTGACGGTGAACAGATTCAATACTTAGGGGAAGCGAATCATGTGCAGAAAAATCGACTGATGGGAAATGCGATCGCGACTCTATTTCCAATTACATGGCGCGAACCATTTGGACTTGTAATGATCGAATCGATGGCAGCGGGAACCCCTGTGATTGCGCTGGAATTGGGCGCGACTTCAGAAGTGATTGCACATGAGAAAACCGGGTTTTTATGTCAAAACGTGGATGAATGTGTGGCAGCAGTGCAACGGATTGATCTCATCGATCGATTAGCGTGTCGTCAGCATGTTGAAAACAATTTTGGCGTGAAGCAAATGGTCGATGGTTACGAAGCGGTTTATCGTCAGTTACTCGCTAAGAAGTTTGAGCAAAATGGTCATACCAAAGGACTTTCAAAGGTTTTACAGCACTAGATCAGTTCTTTAGCGAATCGATAAAATTAGAGATTTAACAACGGGTAATCGATTGGGATTACCCATTTTTGTATGTATAGAGTCGCAACACTGACATGATGATGACAATCACCCGCTGGGTAATCTGTGGATAATGAGATGGGACATACAATTCTCTCAGTTCAGTACAACTATTTCGGAGACGAATGATGCGAAAACAAATCGGATTTGGAATCTTAGCAGCACTCATGACGATGATTAGCTGGGTTACGCCTGCGTTTGCTCAAACCAGTCCGCCGCTTGAATCTCAGTTGCAACCCAAAGCGCAAATCACTCTGACTGGAAATCGTGTGAATGTGAAGTTGATCAATCTCACA
>JADEXW010000123.1 GCA_015206935.1 Pseudanabaenaceae cyanobacterium LEGE 13415
AGTACGGTTTTTTTATAAAGGAAGACTCAAGCTTTCTGGGTCTTCTTGTGTATGTCGCTCCATAGAGTCAAAAAGCGACATCATTGAAAAACTGCTTGCCATACAGCGCTTCAAGAATTCGATCGCAGCTCACTCCGTCAATACTTTCTTCAATCAAAGGCAATTCTTTTGAAATTTCATTAAAGTTCAGTAGAATCACTCATAGTAATTTCCGAAGCAATGGTAAGTTCGAGAACAACAAGCATCAGGACTTCCTTCCAGACCAGCATGGCTCATCTACTTAATCGTTTTTTCTGGTCTGAATAAAAGGCACACCATCACCCACCCTTCAATTCACCGCAGTTCTCAGGGGCATAATCCGCGTCGAACTCTGGAGCCGTTTAGACCTCCTTATCGACCCGATTGATTCGTCGTTTGATGCGTACACCCGACCTGTACAGCCGCTCGTCTAAGTTCGGCTCAGTTTCGCGTGCCATCTGCGATCGTATCTTTCATGCGGTGTGCTAGTTCGCACTGTCGTTTTCAGGTATGACGCAAAATGCAGAATTCTTCTAATCCCTCGAATCTCTTGGATTTGAGCCATTCTTTTCCAGTTGGCAGTCGTTCCCTGTTCGAGACTTCAGCACCGATCAATCCTCGATCGAGTGCTTCAAAACAGCTAGTCTTCATCGATTCGTCGATTGAAAATGCCCAAAGTCTTGTAGAAAGTGCGATCGCGAGAACTCAAGTCATCCTGCTCGATCACAATCAAGATGGCATTGAGCAAATCAGCCAAACGCTCTCCAGATACCGCAATCTCGAAAGCATTCACATCGTCTCACATGGCAGCATCGGCAGCCTCACGCTCGGAAATGCCACGCTCGATCTGAGTACGCTTTCTCGCTACAAAACTGAACTCCAAGACTGGTCAAAAGCACTGATAGCCAATGCAGATATTCTTTTGTATGGCTGTAACATTGCGGCTGGAAGCAATCCGCTCATTTCGCAACTCAGTGCGATTACAGGAGCCGATATTGCAAGCTCGATCGATTCTACAGGCAGCGCAGCGAAGGGCGGAAACTGGAGACTTGAAGCGAAAACAGGCTCGATCGAGGCAACGTTACCCTTTAGTCGCGATCGACTTGCAGCTTATACAGGCATTCTCGAAACCGGGAACGGGCTACTCGGTGAATACTTCAATAACATTGACTTCACCGCTCCGGTTCTCAGTCGAATAGATACAACGGTCAACTTCAATTGGGGAGCCGGTTCTCCAGCTCCGAACATTGGGTCAGACACCTTCTCAATTCGATGGACAGGTCAAATTCTTGCGCCCACAACCGGAACCTATCAGTTCTTCACCACCACAGATGATGGGGTGCGACTGTTCGTAAACGGACAGCAAGTCATTAATAGCTTTATCAATCAAGCTGCAACGGAGCGCACCGGATCAGTCAGTCTCGTCGCTGGACAGCGCTATGACATTCGCATGGAATACTTTGAGAATGCAGGAAGTGCTTCAGCGCGACTCGCTTGGGCAGGTCCAGGAATTGCAAAGCAGGTTGTTCCACAGTCTCAATTGTTTAGTACTATCACTCCACCCCCGACCCCTGGTACAGGAAACGGACTTCGGGGAGAATACTTCGACAATATTGATTTCACGAGCCTAAGAGCGACCCGCACTGATGCAACGGTGAACTTCAACTGGGGCAGTGGGTCGCCTGATCCGCAAATTGCAGCCGATACCTTCTCAGCACGATGGACAGGACAGGTTGAACCGTTATACAGCGATACTTACACCTTCTTTACCACGACTGATGATGGGGTGCGATTGTTCGTGGATGGTCAGCTTGTGATTGATAACTTTGTCAATCAAGCTGCAACGGAACGACGCGGCTCGATCGCACTTCAAGCAGGTCGGAAGTACGATATTCGCATGGAATACTATGAGCGAGGTGGAGCAGCGGTCGCCCAACTCGGTTGGTTTAGTGCAAATCAAGTCCGCCAAATCATTCCACAGTCTCAGCTTTATAGCTCGACCGTCGTGGCAAATCCAGGAACGATCGTCATGGGCACCAATGCGGTGACTGTGAATGAGGATTCTGGAACTGCAACGGTGAGAATCGATCGCATCAATGGTAGTGATGGAGTTGCAACCGTTCGATATACCACTGCGGATGGTAATGCTCTTGCGGGGACTGACTATACTACAACCGCAGGATTGCTAACCTTTGCAGCCGGGGAAACCACAAAGACGATTACGATTCCGATCATCAATGACACGATTGCAGAAGGAACCGAAGAATTCGGCTTTGGATTGGGTGAAACAACTGGAGCAGCCTTAGGAATTAACCGAACTGCTCGAATCACCATCATTGATGATGATGCACCGACGACCTATGAGTTCAGTGATGCAAATTACAATGTCAATGAAAATAGTGGAACTGCAACCATCACTGTACAGCGGAGCGGTAATACTGCGATCGCAGGTAGTGTGAACTATGCAACCAGTAACGGAACTGCAACAGCAGGATCAGACTACACCACAGCTACGGGAACTGTAAGCTTTGCAGCAGGAGAAACCAGTAAGACCTTCACAATTCCGATTACCGATGACACAGATGGGGAACGTAACGAGACGATCAACCTCACCTTAAGTGCTGCGATCGAGGGCGCATTAGGAGCGCAGAGAACTGCAATCTTGACGATTGCAGATAACGATCCGGGTAATTTCGCTCGTGAAGCAGTCATTACTGGACTCTCACAGCCCACCGCATTCGACTGGACTCCAGGGGGTGAATACCTCTTTGTCGCTCAGAAGAATGGTGTGGTTCGAGTGGCACGAAATGGAGTCTTACAGCAAACCCCTGCTGTTGATATTTCAGCCCAGGTGAACAGTCCGCGCGATCGCGGTTTGTTGGGGCTTGCTGTACATCCAGGCTTCTTCACAGGCAATCCGTATGTTTATCTGTTGTACTCTTACGATCCACCTGAAACGGCTCAAGGAACAGGACTTGCAGCCCGTGACCAAGTTGGAAACCGCACTGCACGATTGGGACGATTTACAGCAACCATCACTAATGGAGTAGTGAACATCAATCCAGCTTCTGAAGTGGTGATTCTCGGTCGGAACAGTACTTGGGCGAACATTAACAGACCCGATCTCAATAGCACCAACAATTTTTCCATTCAAGAATCCGGCTTAGATGCAAACGGCAACTACATCCAGGACTTCTTGAACTTAGATAGTGAATCTCATTCGATCGGAACTGTGAAATTTGGCAGAGATGGCTTCTTGTATGTGAGTAACGGTGACGGAGCTTCTTACAATGCTGTCGATCCAAGAGCGGTGAGAACCTTATCGCTTGATAGCTTGTCCGGTAAAATTCTGCGGATTGATCCGATTACTGGAGATGCGCCTTCCTCGAATCCGTTTTGGAATGGCGACCCGCAAAGTAATCGATCGAAAGTTTGGCAGTTAGGCTTAAGGAATCCATTCCGCTTCACTATCAATCGAGAGAATGGGCAGGTTTATGTCGGGGATGTGGGCTGGACACAGTGGGAGGAAGTCAACACCGGACGCGGTGGAGAGAACTTTGGCTGGGTGGCATATGAAGGCGGCAATGGAACTAGCTTGAGGACAGGAGGCTATCAGGACTTAACCAGTGTGCAAGACTTCTATCGGAGTGGTCGTCCGGTGACGGCTCCTTGGTATAGCTATCGACACTCTGGATCAGGTGGAAATGCGATCGGGGTGGGTGACTTCTACACGGGAGAAACTTTCCCAGCTATCTATGATGACAACTTATTCATCACGGATCTGAGCAAAGGAACGGTCGATGCGTTGATTCTGGATGCAAATTATGCGATCGTTGGTCAACGACGCTTTGCGAGTGGTTTATTTGGCTTGACACAGATTACGACAGGTCTTGATGGAAACCTGTACTATGCAAGTTTAGGATCGGGTGAGATTGGACGTTGGCGACCGATTACCAGTACAGGCGGAACGACTCTACGTCGGATTGCGACCAGTGATACTCCAACTCAGACTCGTACAACGAGTGTGACACGGGATGATCAAGTGCTGACGCGAGAGCAGCAGGAAAATCTATTGTTCTTCCGCGATGGAGAGTAGGAGCAGATGTAAAGTAGTGCAAACATTTTTAGACTACTTTTACAATGCAATCTCAAGCGTCATCAGTGTGCAAGGATAGAACCTGGCGTTACAAAGTCTGACTAGGGTTCTGTAACGCCAACAAGTTGCACCACTTTAGATTGTGCCGATCGATAAAGGCACTTTTGCTCAATAACGATTTTTGGGACAAAGTGTTAGCCCCACATCATAGAGGCTAATATTTTGTCCTTTATTACTAGAAGATTTTTTCCTGCATCGGCTGACAAAACGGTTCGACTCCTGCTTTAATCACATAGATTGCAACTGGAACTGCTAATCGCATCGGGAGTTCTGTTTGTGCCACGATCGCATCAATTAACTCGCCAGATAAGCCATCTTCTAATCCTTCTTTTAGCTGCGCTTCACAGAGAATATGTCGCCATCGTTTCGCAAGTCCTACAATCCAGCCTTCATTTTCTTCGGGTAACTGTCCCGATCGAATCGCCAAAGAAATCGCTGCATCTTCCAAATCGCCATCACAATCTTCGATTACGTCTAATGCGGCAAGTGCATTTGGATGATCAGCAAGTTGTTCACGAAACAGTTCGAGGTCTTCGGGTGAAACGATGATCGACATAGCGCAATCCTGAAACAGATATCTCGCTCGATCGTAACATTCCAGGAAAGCTGAAGCGACATACGATAAGGAGAAAGCGCTAGAGCTAGATATGAGCAGAGAACCGAAAATCGATCGACAACGAGAACATCAAGCAAACGAACGTACATTTTTAGCTTGGTTGAGAACTTCGATCGCACTAATCGGGTTTGGATTCGCGATCGCTCGATTCGGATTATTTCTTCAACAATTACAGCGAACCCTGACCCCACAAGAGCCGCCAACAGACACAGTGCTGAACTCAGAGAATTTAGGGATTAGTTTAGTGGTGTTTGGTATTGTCATCATTGCAGTCGCAGCATGGCGATACAATCGGGTGCTAGGTCAGATTGAGCGAGGGGACTATCGTCCCAGTCGATTAACCATTTGGGTTGTTACTGCTGTCGTGATGATTTTAGGAACCTTGAGCATTCCGCTATTACTGTTGCGGTCTCGACTGCCGAACAACTCCCCTACTGTGCCGCCACAAAGTTCGAGAACGATCGGACGGTTCTAATTTCCAAAAGTTTGATGATTCTTAATGAAGTGTTCCTGCACCCTGAAGTGTTTATCCAATTCAAAGTCCCCCAAGCTTGGGGGATTTAGGGGGCACAAGCCGCTTTAAACGAAGCGAATCTAGGAGTCGATCGAGCCGAATAAGCGATCGTAATCCAGATAAAACCTTTATTCCATCCACAATACAAGGATTTACCGTTATTTGTTTTTTGTTCTGCTTTTTATAAAAAGCAAAACTTAAATATTAGCGAAGCGCTTAATTCTGCTCTCATTTGTAATTGAAAGAAACTAGGGAAGAAATTCAATACTCCGAACCACTTTTCTCCATTTATCGATGTAAACTCTTTTTTCAACCCCTAGGCAGAACTCGCAAGATCAACAACAATGCAAACAGAGACGTATCCGCGCTCATCCCTTCAGAGACAGGAGACCAAGCAGTGAAACTCGCAGTTTACGGAAAAGGCGGCATCGGCAAATCGACCACAAGCTGCAACATCTCCGTTGCCCTTGCCAAACGCGGTAAAAAAGTACTGCAAATCGGTTGCGATCCAAAGCACGATAGTACGTTTACCCTGACCGGATTCTTAATTCCCACCATCATCGACACCCTTCAAGAAAAGGACTATCACTATGAAGATGTTTGGGCTGAAGATGTCATCTACAAAGGCTATGGTGGCGTAGATTGTGTAGAAGCAGGTGGACCGCCAGCGGGTGCGGGCTGTGGTGGTTATGTCGTGGGCGAAACCGTTAAATTGCTCAAAGAACTAAATGCGTTCGATGAGTATGACGTGATTTTGTTTGATGTCCTTGGTGATGTGGTGTGTGGTGGATTTGCTGCACCCTTGAACTACGCAGACTATTGCATGATCGTGACTGACAATGGATTCGATGCTCTATTTGCGGCAAACCGGATCGCTGCTTCTGTGCGCGAAAAAGCTCGAACTCACCCGCTGAGACTCGCTGGATTGATTGGGAATCGAACGGCAAAACGCGATTTGATTGATAAATACGTCGATTCTGTTCCGATGCCTGTGTTGGAAGTATTACCTTTAATCGAAGACATTCGGGTATCGCGGGTTAAAGGGAAAACATTGTTCGAGATGGCAGAAACCGATCCCTCGCTGAACTATGTGTGTGACTACTATTTGAACATTGCAGATCAGATTTTGGCGAATCCTGAAGGTGTTGTGCCGAAAGATGCTCAAGATCGGGATTTGTTCGCGCTGTTGTCAGACTTTTACCTCAATCCGAAGCAAGCTAAACCGGCAGAAGAAGAACTGGATCTGATGATGGTCTAAAGAAACTCTGAAGGGTAATGGATAAAGCAGACAAATCGCGGTATGTGGTTAGATTGAGGCTGACTTTATCCTTATCTTGATTTGACTTGTGAACATTGATCAACTGCGTCGATCGCTGAAAGATCGCTGGCTCGATTACTACCAAGAAAACCGCTCTTGGATTACACGCTTATCTATCTGGGTCAGTTGTGAAGGCAAACGACGACCCTCTTCAAGCTTCATTCTGGGCGCACTTTCCACGATCGAACCTCGACTGGTCGATTTACTTCCTCTCATCGTCGATCTCAGCAATCACCCCGATCGCATTATCGTCGCGCTTGGACTGAATTTTGACCCAGAACAAGAACTCGCGCACCTCAAACAGTTAAAAGCCGAATCGCAAAGATACCTTCCTGCAAGTTCCGTTGCTGAAATCAAACCGCGTCGTCCGGCAGAAGTGGATGAAGCCTGTGAAGGACGCGATCGCACTTCCAAAAATGATCGATCGCCTCGATAAACCGCTATAAAGAGACCTTTTGTTATGACTCTTGCTGATCCTCAACCCCAAGCATTACAGTTCGAGTGTGAAACAGGTAACTATCACACCTTTTGCCCAATTAGCTGTGTTGCATGGCTATATCAAAAAATTGAAGATAGTTTTTTCTTAGTCATTGGTACAAAAACCTGTGGTTATTTCCTGCAAAATGCAATGGGGGTGATGATTTTTGCAGAACCCCGATATGCAATGGCAGAACTCGAAGAAGGAGATATTTCGGCTCAGTTGAATGACTACGAAGAACTGAGACGACTGTGTGAACAAGTCAAACGCGATCGCAATCCGAGTGTGATTGTTTTTATCGGAACTTGTACTACTGAAATCATCAAAATGGACTTGGAGGGACTTGCTCCGAAACTTGAATCAGAAATTGGAATCCCGATCGTGGTTGCTCGTGCGAATGGTCTCGATTATGCCTTTACACAGGGTGAAGATACAGTGCTGGCTGCAATGGCACAACGCTGTCCAACAAAAGCTCCCACGGCTGATACTGAGAAAGAAGAACGCAATGCGATTCAGAAGTTAATGAACTTCGGGCGCAAGCAAGAAGAGATCAAGCAGCAAGAATCTGAGTATGTGGATCATGCTCCGCTTGTCATGTTTGGATCAGTGCCAGACCCGATCGTGACTCAGCTTACTTTAGAACTGAAGAAACAAGGGGTGAAAGTTTCGGGTTGGCTGCCTTCTAAGCGATACACCGAACTTCCAGCGATCGAGGAAGGATACTATGTTTCGGGTGTGAATCCCTTCCTTTCTCGAACGGCTACCACATTGATGCGGCGACGGAAAGCGAAGTTGATTGGCTCACCTTTCCCGATCGGCCCTGATGGTACACGCGCTTGGGTCGAAAAGATTTGCTCTGTGTTCAACATTGAACCGAAAGGCTTAGAAGAACGAGAAGCCAAAATCTGGGAAAGTGTCGAAGACTATCTGAAATTAGTTCGCGGCAAATCTGTGTTCTTCATGGGTGATAACCTGTTAGAGATTTCGCTCGCACGATTCCTAATCCGTTGTGGAATGACTTGTGAAGAAATCGGCATTCCTTATATGGACAAGCGTTATCAAGCTGCCGAACTCGATTTCTTGGTGAAAACCTGTCACGAGATGGGCGTTTCTGTTCCTAAAATCGTTGAGAAGCCCGATAACTACAATCAGCTTCAACGCATTCACGAGATGAAGCCTGATTTAGTGATTACTGGAATGGCTCATGCAAATCCATTGGAAGCGCGAGGGATCAGCACAAAATGGTCAGTCGAATTTACCTTTGCTCAAATTCATGGATTTAGCAATACTCGTGACATTTTGGAACTGGTGACTCGTCCAATGCGGCGGAACAGTGCGCTAGAGAGTATGGGCTGGGAGAAACTCGTGGAAGAAGCGAAAGTTTAGAGCGATCGACCTTTAGTCCGATTCGTTCGATATACAGATCCGATCGCTGCGTTTCGGTCGGATTGTGCCCCCTAAATCCCCCAATGCTGGCGGACTTTGAGCAAGAAAGAATTCTTCAACTCCGGAGTGTTTTCTACCTTCAAAGTCCCCCAAATTTGGGGGATTTAGGGGGCTTTAGCCGATTCAACCGAAGCGAAAACAACCAAGGTATACACACTAGATCAATCCGCATACACCATCTCATCTTCCTTCCGCCAAGCCGGATCAACAATGCAAATAAAGACGATCACTTCTTCTCCGACATTCCGAATAAACTGACGCGCATTCGGTGGAATATAAATCGCATCCCCAGCCTTGACCGTCTGCACCTCATCATCAATGTGCATCTCCCCAACCCCGCTGAGAATGTAATACACCTCAGAAGTCGTTAAAGAATGCTCGATCGATACCTGACCCACAGGCACGATCGCATGAGCCAAACTGTATCGCAAGTCAATCTCTTGCTTATCCGGATGCAACAATTCCCGCAGCAGCGTTCCATCGCCTGCGACAAACTCCGGGCAGTCGGACAAATTTTTCACCCACATCACGTCAGCCTTTAGAACGATAATCCGGACACGCGATCGCATCTTCGGAAAGTGCTGACATCGGATGCACCGGACATTTGAGATTATAGTCTCCTGTGAAAAATTGGCAGTCTGGACACGGAATTTGGTGCATTTGTTTCGCTTGCTGCACCGTATCGCGCGTTGCCTCAAACACCCGCAAAACCGTCATCAACACCAACGCCCAAGCCGCCACGAAACAGATCGGAACCAAAAAGGGCTGAACCCAATGAATTAGATGCGCCAAAACTTTAAAAAACATCTCGCGAAATCAACCAGATCGTTGTGGGCAATTTAGGTTAAATAGTAGTAGACCCCTTCGCATCTAACCTCAGGCTTAAGGGTTATTTACTCGTTAGCGATTGCCCACTTACAAACACGATCATGAGAGTTTCTCTGGCTTCTAGCCCTGCTCAATCCCAGCAAACCCGTCATCAACTTGCAAATCCTGAAGATTCGTTGTCCTACGAGTTGGGCAAAGCCGTCCAAGAATTACCCCCGCTCTACACTCGGTTGATGGCAGGAAGCATCAGCGTTTTGGTGTTGGGCACGATCGGGTGGGCGCATTTTAGCGAAGTGGAAGAAGTCGCCAACGCAAACGGGAAAATTATCCCCTCAACAGAAGTCCGACCGTTCCGCGCTCCAAGTGTTGGGACGATTACAAAAGTCAATGTCAAACCGGGGATGACCGTCCAAAAAGGTCAAACCCTGATGGAAATCGATCCAGGTGCAGCAGAAACGAACGTTGCCAGTCTGCAAAACGACGCGAAGAAAATTCAAGAAGATATTCGCCGTTTGGAAGCAGAGAGTCAGGGACGAGGAGCGACGGGAGATGCACTTCAAGATCAGTTGATTGCGTCACGTCAGAAAGAATTTAGCGATAAACAAAATGCAGCCGTTGCGGAAGCGAATCGACAAGGAGCCACGATCGCGGAAGCTCAAGCCCGGTTAGAACGCTTCCAAGAAAACCTTGTGAATGCTCGTGCGTCGTTGACGAATGCGACGAGTAACAAAGCGGATGCCCGTAAAAATCTCGAAATTGCTCAAGAGCGTCAAAGACGACTGAAAAGCCTTGAAAATACGGGAGCCGTTCCGCATTTGGAATTGCTGAACGCTGCGGCTCAAGTCACTCAGGCGAGTCAGCAACTCACCAGCGCAATCAATCAAATTAACGATGCCGAAGGACAAATTAGTTCTTTAACGCAAGAAATCGAGGCACAAAAAGAGCGGATTAATCAAGCTCAACAAGCCTTTGAATCAGCGCGGAGTACAGCAATGGGACTGGCTCCTCAGCGACAATCGGAGATTTTGACTCAATTGAAGCAGCGTCGAGAAGAATTGACCCGTAAGCAGGGTGAAATCGCCGTTGCAACTCAGCAACAAAAAGACCGTGAAGCGATTACGGCTCCGTTTGATGGCGTGATCTATAACCTGAAGGCGACACAAGGACCGATTCAGCAAGGGGAAGAACTGCTTTCACTGCTGCCTGAAGATCGAAACTTGGTGCTGGAAGTGAAGATTCTCAACCGAGACATCGGATTCGTCAAACCAGGAATGAAAGCAAAAGTGAAATTAGCCACGTTCCCCTATCAAGAATTCGGCGTGATCGAAGGGGAATTGATTTCGATTAGCCCCGATG
>JADEXW010000124.1 GCA_015206935.1 Pseudanabaenaceae cyanobacterium LEGE 13415
TTATTAAACTCTGTGAGCGGCTTTCTGGAAAAGAAGCGAAAGTGACCAAAACCCCGATCGGAGTGGTTCGTGCCTCTCGAAAAATCGCACAATTCTTTCAATGGACTTGGAATATTGCCGATCGACTCGCCTTCACCGAAGTGGTCGCGACTGGAAGACCGTTAACGGCTTCAATGGATGAGACGTATCAAATTTTGGGCTTGAATCCGCAAGAGATGACAACGCTGGAATCCTATATGCAGGAATACTTCAGCCGGATTATGAAGAAGCTCAAAGAAGTTGAATACGCTCAAGAGCAAGCCAAGAAAAAGAAAGAACGCACCAAGAAAGCGTATCCTCGATTCTAAGATGAAAGATCGAATGATTATTTAGGATAGGTTTTTACTTGTGCCGAAAGCTGGCATTATTTACAACGATGGAAAAGAAATCGCTTGTCAAGTTGCATCGGAACTGAAAGACAAGTTGAATTCGCTCGGCTGGGAAGTCGTGCTGGCTCCTGGTGCAGGTGGAATTTTGGGATATGCCTCACCGGAAAGCCCAATTTGTCATACCCCCATCGATCGATTAGTTCCTCCTGGTTTTGATGCAGAGATGAAATTCGCGATCGTCCTCGGTGGCGATGGGACGGTTCTCTCTGCATTTCGCCAGGTTGCACCCTGTCGGATTCCTTTGCTTGCAGTGAATACCGGACATTTGGGATTTTTGACCGAGGTGTTGCTGGATCAATTACCGAATGCGATCGAGTCTCTTTTAGCAGGCGAATACGAAATCGAAGAACGCACAATGCTGCGAGTTCAGATTATTCGTGACGATGCCATGCTTTGGGAAGCACTTTGCCTGAATGAGATGGTGCTATATCGCGAACCTTTAACGAGTATGTGCCACTTTGAAATTGAGGTAGGAAGGCATACGCGCGTTGATATTGCAGCCGATGGAATTATTCTTTCGACTCCAACAGGTTCGACGGCTTATTCTCTGTCGGCTGGAGGTCCGGTGATTGTTCCAGGTGTCCCAGTGATGATTCTCGTGCCGATTTGTCCACATTCTTTGGCATCACGCGCATTAGTATTCACGAATAGTGAACCGGTGACGATTTATCCAGCCAATCCAAATCGATTAGTGTTGACAGCAGACGGGAATGCGGGTTGTTATGTGTTTCCGAACGATCGCGTTTGTGTTCAGAAAGCCCCTTATCCCGCTCGATTCGTCAGACTGCAACCGCCTGAATTCTTCCATGTTTTACGAGAAAAATTAGGCTGGGGCTTGCCGCATGTTGCAAAACCTTCTTCAGAAGAATGCTAAGGATTTTCTATCATTGTGACACTTTCCACGATTTGCGCATCTATGGTTAAAATGGCGGCGTGAATTGAAACGAGTCAATTATGAGTATTGCCGAAGCGACTCCATGCGTGTTGATTGTCGAAACCGATCAGGCTCTTGCCCATCATGTCAGCATTGATTTACAAGAATCGGGCTATGACACGATCGTGGTTCACGATGCTCGTGCAGGACTCAGGCAAGCGATCGAGAAACATCCAGCACTGATTGTCGTCGATCGCTTACTCGATGGCGATTCTGGTTTAACGTTTTGTCACGATCTACGCACATCAGGCGCTAGAATTCCGGTTTTGCTCTTGATGGCGCGGGATTCTGTTGACGATCGAGTCGCTTGTATTGAAGCGGGAGCCGATGATTATTTTCTCAAACCGTATCGCTCTGAGGACTTCCTCAAACTCGTGCGGTTGTATCTCAAACCAGATAAACCGAGCAATGAGCAACTGCGGTTTGGGGATTTGGTTCTAGATTTATTAACTCGTCAGGCTTTGCGGAATGGAAGATCGATCGATCTGACGATGAAAGAGTTTGAGTTGCTCAAATATTTAATGGAGCATCCGCGTGAAGTCTTGCCACGAGAGCAGATTCTAGAAAATGTCTGGGGCTACGATTTTCTAGGTGAACCGAATGTGATTGAAGTTTATATTCGGTATTTACGCTTGAAAATTGAAGACGAAGGTGAAAAGCGTCTCATTCAAACCGTTCGTGGTGTTGGTTACGTCCTGAGAGAATCATGAAACATCAAATCCTGTATTGCCTGAGTTTAGGAGTGTTGCTGCTGGGATGTTCTGCGGGAGCTTCACAGCGTTTAACGACTGAAGCGAAACCCTCTGAATCACCCACCCCGATCGCAACTCCTTCTGCTATGGGACAAGTTTTGCCGCTGACCGCATCATTTAAAGTCGGAGATCAATTGATTAAGCTGGAAGTTGCGAGAACGCCAGCCGAACAAGCAATGGGATTAATGTATCGAACCAGTTTGGCAGACGATCGAGGAATGCTTTTTCCGTTTGATCCACCGCGTCCAACTCAGTTTTGGATGAAAAATACATTGATTCCACTGGATATGCTATTTCTACGGCGGGGTGAAATTCGCGTAATTAGAGCAAACGTGCCGCCTTGTAAAGCTGATCCTTGTCCAACTTATGGCTCTGCAATTGAAGAGATCGATCAAGTGATTGAACTGAGAGGCGGGAGAGCCGCAGAACTGGGACTGAAAGTCGGCGATCGTATTACACTTCAACAAATTCGCAACTAGAGTCGCCAAATATTCCTTGCGTGAAATATAGCTTCACTGTCTAATTCTTAACTCTTTTGGAAAGAATTAGAGCTTAACCGTATCCTCAATTACACTCTATACCAATCATTATTTGTTATTAAGTATGAGGAGAAATAAAGGAACTGTAAAATCGATGACAATTTGCAACCGGACTTTGGATAGAGACGCTCTTCATGATTAGCAGCTAGATTGATAGTCCAGCTTAAGACAAAAGAATTTGTACTTTTCTCTCTAGCAAAACTACATTTTGACGAAGCGGAATAGCTTGGCTTCTTTTTTCAGGGTTTATTTCGGAAATTATTAATCTGCATTGTTTGTTATGTAGTCCACCTTTTCGACTGGCTACTGGCTTCTCTCAAATTTCATTCACTTACCCATAATTGGGTTCATTTGGCACTTTTTACCCCGGAGGTGACTATCTGATGCTTTCTGCAACTCACTCGAAATTTATTCGCTTTCTCCAAGAAGAACTTTCACTTTCAACTTCTTCGATCACGCTTGCCCTCCGTTACCGCGAACAGAACCCCGGACCGCTGCCGATGATCCTTTGGCAATAGGGGCTGGTTACTATCGAGCAGCTTGACCGGATCTATAATTGGCTAGAATCCTCCGATCGATAGTTTTTTCTTTGATCAACCTGGTTCCAAAGTGGGTTGATTATGCGTGAGGGTGAGTGGTGTGAGGCTTTTATTTCTTGATCAAACCGGGAAATCTGGTGGTGCTGAACTTTGCTTGCTTGATATTGCAGCAGGTTATCAGAATTCTTGTTTAGTGGGCTTGTTTGAGGATGGTGATTTTCGACAGCGGCTAGAGCAGCGAAAGATCCCCGTTCAAGTGTTGGCAGAAAAAGCGATCGCAGTTCGGAAATCAAGCGGTGCGATCGCAGGTTTGCTGAGTGTGAGCAAGTTGGTTCCGTTAATTAATCGGGTTGCTACACTCAGTCGGCAATATGATGCAATTTACGCGAATACTCAGAAAGCTTTAGTCGTAGGCGCGATCGTGAGTTCGATTTCTCGTCGTCCTCTTATCTATCATTTGCACGATATTTTATCGCCTGCTCACTTCAGTAAGACGAATCGCCGTTTAGCGGTTCTCATGGCAAATCGAGCCAAGTTGGTGATTGCAAATTCTCAAGCGAGTCGAGCCGCATTTATTGAAGCAGGCGGAAATCCAGAACTTGTTGAAGTGGTTTATAACGGCTTTGAGCCAGAACAATACTTGGCTGAGATTGATACGAACGAATTGCGATCGTTATTAGAATTACAAGGACGATTCGTGGTCGGACACTTTAGCCGCTTATCTCCGTGGAAAGGACAGCACGTTTTAATCGAAGCTTTGCAACACTGTGATTCCACAGTTAGTGCGATCTTTGTGGGTGATGCTTTATTTGGTGAACAGGAATACGTACAGCAATTACAGCAACAAGTCGATCGATTGAACTTGCACGATCGCGTTAAGTTTCTCGGCTTTCGAGATGACGTGATCCCGCTGATGAAGCTCTGTGATGTCGTTGCTCATACGTCGATCGCGGCTGAACCCTTTGGCAGAGTGATTGTCGAATCGATGCTTTGTGGAAAACCGACGATCGCAGCAAAAGCAGGAGCCGCGATCGAATTAATTGATTCAGGGGTGACGGGTTGGCTGACGACACCGAATGAACCAAAAGAATTAGCAACTGCGATCGAACATTGTCGCCAATCTCAAACCGAAGTATCAAAAATCGCGACAACAGCACAACAGCAAGCCCGTCAGAAGTTTCAATTAACTGAAACAAATGCTCAAATTCAACATTATTTACAAAGTATATTAACATAGCCTCTCCTTAGACATAGTTCGATCGACATATCGAATCGTTACGGATATCTTCTTGTCTTCCAAACTACAGAGAGACGATTCATTTCGGAAATTGCATCATGCTAAAGGTCTGTTCTGGTCTAGAAACATGACTGTCAAACAGCCAACTTCCAAATCTTTGATTAGCGTCTTTCTACCTACGTTAGCTGGAGGAGGAGCCGAACGCGCCATGTTGTATTTAGCGATCGGGCTTGCAGAGCGAGGATGGCGCGTCGATTTGGTCTTAGCGGAAGTTCGAGGAGAATATCTTGCTCTCGTTCCGCCTGATGTGCGGTTGATTGATTTACGAGCAAAATTTCCGCTGATTGTCTCGAAAACGATCGCACTTCGTCGCTATTTGCAAAAAGAACAGCCTGCGATCTTGTTCTCAGCGTTAGACATTCTCAGTTCTGCGTATTGGGCATGTCCGAAGAATGTTCCGACTCAGATCGTGATGTGTGTTCAGACTTATTTATCTGAGCAGTTCAAAAATCATCAAGGGCAGACGTTTGGCAAATTACGATCGCAAATGGTTCGCTGGCTGTATCCGAAATCGGATGCCCTGGTCGCGGCTTCTTTGGGAACCGCAGAAGATGTATCGGAATTAACAGACATTCCGATCGATCGCATTCAAGTCATCTACAATCCGGTCGTCACTCAGGAAGTCTTTCAGAAAAGTGAAGCTTCGATCGATCATCCGTGGTTTAACCCAGGAGAACCGCCTGTGATTTTGGGAATCGGGCGACTGGTTAGCCAGAAAGATTTCCCCACTTTGATTACTGCCTTTGCGAAAGTGCGTGAGAATCGTCCCGCTCGATTGATGATCTTAGGCGAAGGAGACGATCGACCTGCATTAGAAGAACTCATTCAACAATTTGGTCTCGAATCCGATGTGGCGCTGCCGGGATTTACTGACAATCCCTATGCTTACTTATCGAAAGTTGCACTCTTTGTCTTATCCTCTCGATTTGAAGGATTTGGAAATGTCGTTGCGGAAGCTTTAGCTTGTGGCGCACCTGTCGTTTCTACGGATTGTCCGAGTGGACCTGCGGAAATTCTCGATCGTGGAAAATACGGTAGGCTAATTCCAGTTGCTGATTCAGCAGCGATGACGACCGCGATTTTGGAAATGTTAGACTCACCTGTCGATCGTGCCGCCCTGAAACAACGCTCTCTGGAATTCGAGCGCGATCGCATTGTTGATCAATACGTTGACCTGATAGAACGATTACTTACGACCCGCTGATGCGAATCCTTCACGTTCTCAACCATGTACAAGATATTGGGAATGGTATTGTCAACGCCGCGATCGATCTCGCTTGCTATCAAGCCCAAGCTGGATTCGAGGTCGCGATCGCCTCAAGCGGCGGTGAATATGAATCTTTGATGAAGCAATATCAGATTCGGCATTTTACGATCGCAGAATTACGATCGCCGCTTGAAGTATTAAATACTACTCAGAAATTTAGAGAGATTACGCAAGTATTTTCACCGAACGTTGTTCATACGCACATGATGACCGGAGTAATTCTTGCAAAACTTCTACGCAGAAACTCAAGCTATGTCTTGATTTCAACCGTTCACAATGAATGGCAATCTCACGCCGTTCTGATGGGAATTGCCGATCGTGTCATCGCTGTTAGTCATGCAGTTGCACGATCAATGCAACATCGCGGCATCCCTGTACGGAAATTGCACGTCGTTGCCAACGGCACGATCGGAACGCCGAGACATTCCTCGATCGATGGCATCAAACCCTTACCCCTCAAGCATCCTGCGATCACGACCGTCGCCGGACTCTATCACCGTAAAGGCATCCACGACTTAATTGAAGCCTTTGTGCAGATAGCTGACGAACATCCAACCGCCCATTTATATTTGGTAGGAAACGGTCCTCATCGGGCAGCGTTCGAGCGGCAAGCCCAAGAAAGCCCTCATCGATCGCGGATTCACTTTGAAGGATTTCAAACTGAACCGCAACGCTATCTCCTGGCGACGGATGTTTTCGTCCTTGCCTCACGCCAAGAACCGTTTGGATTAGCGCTTTCAGAAGCGCGGGAAGCTGGATGTGCGATCGTTGCCAGCGACGTAGACGGCATCCCAGAAGTCCTCGACGGAGGCAACGCAGGGCAACTTTTCCCCGTCGGAGACATCAAGGCGCTTTCTGAAGCCCTTTCGGGACTCCTGAAACGCCCAGAAGACCTGGAAACCTGGAAACTTCGCGCCCAGACTAATATAGACTGGTTGCGAGTGGAACGGGTGCATCAGGAAACGCTTTGGGTGTATCAGGCTGCGATCGCAGAAATGAATCGGACTGTTTGTGCTTAGGAGACTAAAGAGATCTATGGATTTGAATTCAGCAGTTAGAAAGGTTCAGCCCAACCCGCTGATGCTGGCAATGGTACTCGGATTGATGGCAACCGCGACTCCTGCAATGGCTCAAAGTGCAGGAACTCGCCGACCCGCTCAACAATCTGCACCTGCCGCTCCGGTTCGGGTCGATGAAGGTTATTTGCTCGGTTCCGGCGATCGTGTCCGCATTGATATTTTCGGAGTGCCAGAGTATACGGGTGAATACCAAGTGATGGCAGACGGAACGATTAACTTACCGTTGGCGGGTGGCGTTTCGGTGCAAGGACTCACATTACGGCAAGCTTCGGATACGATCTCTCGTCGCTATAGCGAGTATTTAACTCGTCCCGTGATTACGGTGAGCTTGTTGGCAGCTCGTCCGATTCAGGTGGCGGTGTCTGGCGAAGTGGCACGTCCTGGAACGTACACAACGACGTTAGGTGACACAGGAATTCCGACCTTGAGCCGCATGGTGCAAATGGCAGGCGGTATCAAGCAGTCCGCAGACCTCAAGCAAGTCGAAATCATTCGTCGTCGTCCGGGTGGCGGTGGAACTCAGAACTTTAGAGTTGATCTGAGCCGATTACTAAATGGCGGCGATTTGTCTCAAGATGTTCAATTGCGGGACGGTGATACGGTGGTTATCCCCGCTGCAACTGCCCTAAATACAGCTACCGCCAGCACGTTGGCAAATTCGAGTTTGGGAGCGAACTTCGATCGACCGATTACTGTGATCGTGGCTGGGGAAGTCAATCGTCCGGGTCCTCAAACCGTTCGAGGTGAGACAATTAGCCAACCTGATCCCGGTGCAACCGCAGAAGCGGCTCCAGGAGCGCCCGCAACCGTGACTCAACGTTTGAGAGCGCCCACAATCACTAGAGCGCTTCAGCAAGCAGACGGAATTACTCAACGCGCTGACATTCGCAATGTCGAAGTTCGCCGAACCGTCTCGAATGGTACAGAACAGGTGATTAAAGTCAACTTGATGAGCCTGTTACGTGAAGGCGATGCGAAACAAGACATCATCTTGCAAGAAGGCGATCGTGTAATCGTGCCTCTGGCAACCGCAAGCATTACGCCTGAAGATGCAGCGATCATGGGTCGTGGTGTGATTTCGCCTCAATTGATTACCGTTAACGTAGTTGGACAGGTTGAAAGACCAGGAGCCGTTCAAGTTGCGCCTTACACCACGATGAACCAAGCACTCCTGGCGGCAGGTGGATTTGCGCGGGGAGCGCGACGGAGTTCTGTTGAGTTCTTGAGACTTCAGCCGAACGGAACCGTCGATCGTCGTCGTGTAAATATCGATTTCTCACGCGGTATTGATCAGGCGAATAACCCGCCTCTGCAAGCTGGAGATACGATCGTCGTCGGTAAGACTGGCTTCCAAAGCTTTACCGAAAGTCTGGGAACCGTCTTAGGTCCTGCACTTGGCATCTTTGGAATCTTCCGTTAAATTTCCGTTCAGTCCGATCCAAAGGGAATGAGGCTTGATTAGGATAAAGAAAGCCTTGTTCCCTTTTTTGGATGATTTGGAAAAATTATGACTCAGTTAATGAGATTAAATCACTCTTTATTCTGAGGCAGGAAGCTAGAGAACCCATTACACTGAATCAAAGCGAACTTCTACTTCATTCCAGGAGAATGAGTGAGTGAGTAATCACAGTGATACTGGTCGATCGCGCAGGATGGTGAAGTAGATGGGCGAGATTGAGCGCTGCTATCAAGTACTGGGATTAGAGTCTGGGGCAACCCTTGAGGAAGTGAACCAGTCTTATAAGGATCTTGTGTTTATTTGGCATCCCGATCGAGTTCCGAAAGATAATCCTCGCTTGGTTCAAAAAGCAGAGGCAAAAATCAAGGAACTGAATCACGCGCGGGATATTTTGCGATCGCATTTCAAAAATGGTACGGCAGCAAAACCCGCTGCATCTCAACCAAAACCCGCTGCGTCTCAACCGAAACCCCAGTCGCAGACGTATTATCAGTCTTATTATTACCGTCCCCCGACTTCATCGAATCACGGACGGCAAGCTTCTAACGGGCATTCGTCGAACAATCATTCAAGCAATGGACATTCGACGAACGGGCACTCCTCGAATGGGCACTCGAATCATGGACATTCGGGCAATGGACATTCTGATCGGACTCGTCCCAACTATCAAACATATCAGCCTTATCCGCGTCCGAACTATTCCCAGCAGAATGGGCAAACGAACGGGCAAAATCGATCGAGCGAATCGACTCCAAAATCTGAACCACCGAAATCATCTGACAACACTCAGAATTACTATCGTCAGTCGCATTATCGGGCGGAATATCATCATCCGCCAAAATCGCCTGCCCGTCCTCAAATGCCTGACATGACTGGGAAAGATTTGAGCGGACAGAATTTGAAGGAAAAAGATCTTTCTGGCTACAATCTCAGTCGAGCGAATTTGTCTCGTGCAGATTTGAGTGATACGTTCATGCACAAGGCAAATCTTGAAGGCGCGAAACTAGAGAGAGCGAATCTGTTTCGGGCGAATTTGTTAGAGGCGAATTTGTGCGGTGCGGATTTGCGAGAGGCGAACTTGATTGGAGCCGATTTGAGTGGAGCCGATTTGCGGGGCGCAGATTTGCGAGGGGCGAAAGTCGGATTTGACGATCGAGTCATGGTCAAACTTACCGGAGCGAATCTTCAAGGCGCAATCATGCCGAACGGTAAAGTTCATGGGGAGCAACCGTCCTAGAATTTCACCGCGTTCGTCCAATAGCGAAACGTTTCGCTGCCAATGCAATCGGATTCTTCTCGATAAATTTGCGTCAAACACTCGTAAAACGCTTGTGCATACTCTTCTAATCCAAATGTCATCAGGCACTTGAGGATTCGAGTGATTCTGAGATAGTTGTGATTAAACAGATCGACCCATTCCAATTTGCGAATGGGATAATTTTCTGAGCGTGTGATTTTTCCGTTGTCTTCTTGTAGACCGTAGAAGTGGAGCATCACTTGGAGCGATCGTACTAAGTTCTGACGTAAGCGCGGATCAGATCGAAAAGTATCGATCGTTTCTGAAGTGACGATCGGCGCATTTGAATTGAATGCGCTTCGTTCTGCTAAAGGAAACAACCATTGAATATAGTCGTGGACGCATTCTAATTCCTCAAAATCCAACGCCCAGATTTCTTCAATGGTTCGTCCTTCGATATCTCGCTGCTCTCCTAAATAGAAAGGAATTAGCAGGTTTGTCGATCGATTCGTTTGGCTCATTTCTTAATTAAAGCCACAATCTTTAGGAGCAACTACAAATTTAGTAATCGGTTGCTTATCCTTGCCGACATAGGAATAGTAGAACGAATAGCCTTCTTTCAAACTTGCTCTGGTACTCGCATCCTTGCAAACTCGCTCCTTCACCACATTGCGGATAATCTCTTTCGCATCAGCATTAATCTGAGCAGCGTTTTTAGTCACAAGTTGGAAATTGTAGAGTAGTCCATCTTCTTGAACATCAACTCTCGTTAGCGTCGTTTCTTCATCAATTTGTTGCGGCACAGAGCGATTTAGTTGATCTGCCGTCACACGAAGAACCGTTTTATCAACCTTGCTTGTCTTTTCGGGCGCTTTACTGGGTTGACTCGCGGGACTACTTGCCGGATTGCTCGAAACTGCCGTTGGGCTGGCTGGCTTGTTATTGCCTGATTCATTAGAAAGGAAGGGAGCGAGGGGAAGACAGCCCGTAAATACAAACAAAATGGCAGGCAAGTAGAAAAATCGTTTCATGTTAATGTCCTTGCTAAAAGTAAAAGTGCCCGAAAAGGCTTACCACTTGAATTTGCGCGACCGTAGTTGTCCCAATTGTTCTTGTAAATAGGCTTGTTCTCTCGTTGCATTCAACCGTTGAGCGACTGAAAACGCTTGC
>JADEXW010000655.1 GCA_015206935.1 Pseudanabaenaceae cyanobacterium LEGE 13415
CGATCGAGGAGGACATCTTCCAGCGGCGGCAATTACGGCTTATTTGGATGAAGATCGAGAAAAAGCGATCGAGGCTGGATTTGAAGCCCATTTGCATAAGCTAGTTCAGCCGAGCGAGTGGATTGAGATGGTGGCTCAATTGGCTAGACAGTCCTCTGGTCAAGGACACGACTTGTAGAGAATCTGAAAAGCTGCACTCGATTGAGAAGAGAACATGAAAATTCCTCCTGAATCTCCCAGCATCTTGTCCGAAGTCTTGTTTTCAAGGGGGAGGCGAGATGGCAGCCTTGATGCGATCGTACGATTGGGCAAACACGCCCTTAGGCCCGGTCGAGAACTGGTCGCCAACGCTGCGTTCCCTGGTTAGTACCATTCTTGCGTCTCGCTTTCCCCAAGCCATTTTTTGGGGGGATGACTACCTCCAGTTTTATAACGATGTCCTCATTCCAATGTATGGGGCAAAACACCCAAAGGCACTAGGGCAATGCTTGAGCGAGACTTTCCCAGAAATTTGGGATGACCAAATGAAGCCGATGATGGATGGGGTCAGGAATACGGGTGAAGCCCTCTATGCGGAAGATCTGCTGTATCAACACTTCCGCTTTGGCTACCTGGAGGAATGCTATTTCACGTTCTGCTATAGCCCGATTCGAGATGAGATGGGCAGATTCAGAGGGGTACTGTGTACGACAACCAATGAAACTACTCAGCAAGTGCTGAACCGACGGCGCTTGACGATGTTGCGAGATTTAGCCATAGCCGGAGGTGGGGCAAAAACGCTACAGTCTGCTTGCACTGCCGCCGCTAATACGCTCAACCCCTACGATATTCCCTTTGCCCTGTTTTATCAGATCAATTCCCAGAACAATTTGGCGGAGTTGGTAGCGGTCAGTGGGCTAACCCCAAATAGTGCCGCTGCACCACAAACGGTTGCGCTGTCCTCGAATGATTCAGAGTGGCGGCTCGCTGAGGTGTTTCAGAGTGGTGAACCTCAACTAATTACCGATGTGATCGATCGATTCGGAGCGCTTTCGGTTGAACCGTGGTCTGAAAGCCCTGATTCTGCTTTTATTCTCCCGATTCGATCGAGCAACAAAGCACAGATCGAATGTTTGCTAGTGGCTGGAATCAGCGCTCGACTTCGGTTTAATGCTGAATATCAATCGTTTCTGGAACTGGTAGCGCAACAAGTGGAAAGCGCGATCGCAATAGCTCAGAGCTATGAGGAAGAACGGAAACGGGCGGAGGCATTAGCAGAACTCGATCGAGCAAAAACGGCTTTTTTTAGCAATGTCAGTCACGAGTTTCGGACACCGCTCACGTTGATGATGAGTCCTGCTGAGGAACTGTTAGCCGATCCTGATTTGTTGGCGAGTCACCGACAGCGAATTGAGTTGATTCAGCGCAATGGAGTGCAGTTGCTTAAACTGGTGAATACGCTACTGGATTTTACTCGTATTCAGAGCGATCGAGTGTCTGCGGTTTATGAGCCGACGGATTTAGCAAGCTTTACGGCAGACTTAGCAAGTGTGTTTCGATCCGCGATCGAGCAGGCGAATTTGCGCTATGTCGTGGATTGTTCCTCGTTGTCAGAAGCGGTTTATGTCGATCGAGAAATGTGGGAAAAGATTGTTCTCAATCTGATCTCGAATGCGTTTAAATTTACGTTTTCTGGAGCGATCGCGGTTCGATTGCAACAAAGAAATGAACAGATAGAACTAACTGTGGAAGATACGGGGATCGGGATTCCGGAGGCTGAAATTTCTCATTTGTTTGAACGATTTTATCGCGTCAGAAACGCACAAGGACGAACTTTTGAGGGATCAGGGATTGGGTTATCGCTGGTGCAGGAATTAGTAAAACTGCATGGTGGTACGATTCAGGTCAGTAGTACTGAAAGAAAAGGGAGTTGTTTTTGTGTCTCGATTCCGCTGGGATCGGATCATCTGCCAAACGCGCAAATTCAGACGACTCAAACGGGAACCTCTAGATCGATCGAGGTTGCTTATGTCGAAGAAGCATTACGATGGCTGCCTGAACAGAACCTTGGAACTCAGATTGAGAATCCGCTAGATAGCAACATTCAAACCCGCAATCTGAAAGTGCTGTTAGTGGATGACAATGTAGATATGCGGAACTATGTGAAACGCTTGTTATCTACTTACTGGCAAGTGGAGACGGCTACGAATGGCACGATCGCGCTTCAATCGATCGCGCAAAATCCTCCGGATCTCGTGCTGAGTGACGTGATGATGCCAGAACTCGATGGATTTGGACTGCTCCAAGCAATCAGAGCCAATCCGCTGACTCAAAGTATTCCGGTGATTTTACTTTCTGCACGTGCGGGAGAAGAATCCACGATCGATGGTCTCGAAGCGGGAGCCGATGATTATTTAATCAAGCCCTTTTCCGCTCGTGAACTAATTGCGCGAGTCGAAACCCATCTGCAACTAGCTCGATTGCGACAAGAGCAATCGACGAATCGATTTAAGACTGAATTTCTTTTAACTGTGACTCACGAGCTACAAGCCCCACTGGTTGCCATTTTGGGATGGGCACGATTACTACGATCGCGATCGTTTGATGCCGATACCTTAGAACGCGCTCTGGCTACGATCGAGCGAAATGCGGCAAACGAAGCTAAACTCGTCAGAGATTTGCTGGATGTTTCAAATCTACTTGCAGGAAAACTACGCTTAAATGTTCAAGTGGTAAATCTCATTCCACTTTTACAATCGGTGACTGCAAATCTGAGAGAGTTGGCAGACCGTAAACAAGTTCGGTTACTAACAACACTCTCGAATGTTACACAGGGCACAGTTTTAGCCGATGGCGATCGCATTCAGCAAATCATCACAATCTTGTTAGAGAACGCGATTAAATTTACACCCGAAGGGGGACAGGTAACGCTGAGTCTCGAATGCTACGGTACAGAGATTCAGATCATTGTGAGTGACACGGGAATTGGAATTACACCGGAATTTTTGCCTTATGTCTTCGATCGCTTCACCCAAGCCGAAGTCCCAAGCCGTCATTCACCGGGAGGAGTCGGAATTGGACTTGCGATCGCGCGTCGCTTGGTCGAACTGCATCACGGTACGATCGAAGCCAAGAGCGAAGGACAAGGTTCAACTTTTATTGTTCGACTGCCTGTTTTAAACTCGACAGATGCTCGATCGCTGGAG
>JADEXW010000656.1 GCA_015206935.1 Pseudanabaenaceae cyanobacterium LEGE 13415
TAGAAGAACAATCCCGATCGCATTTAGAAGCGATTCAATCTTCGATCCAAGACATTCACCGACAAATTTCACTCAAGCAAAAACCGCTCCGAATCGAGCAGCATGATTTAGGTGAAATTCTGTCTCAGAGCCTTAAACAGCTTCAACCTTGGTTAATCGAGAAGCAGATTCAAATCAATTATTCTCAAACTCCAACTCCGATCGATGTCGATGGCTGGCAACTGAAGCAAGTGTTCGATAATTTGCTTACCAATGCAATCTACTTTAGTCCTGAAGCTGGCACGATCGAGTGTTCCTGGAAAGTTTCACCGCAAGAAATTCTGATTGAAGTCTCCGACCAAGGAACAGGACTATCAGAAGCTGATTTAGGACAAGTGTTTACACCATTTTATTCGCGCCGCCCTGAAGGAACTGGGCTTGGATTGTCGATCGCACAAAAAATCATCCAAGCGCATCACGGTCAAATCTGGGTCAGTAACTTACCGCAAGGTGGCGCAAAATTTTCCTTTACCCTACCTCGTCAACAGCCGAAACTATCGATCGTTCCTACAACATGATTTCTACACTTCCCGCCCAACAACAAATCTCAGTCTTATTAGTCGATGACGATGCCAAATTTCGCCAAGGACTGCAAACATTACTTCAGTTTTACAGCACAACTCAAGATCGGCGATTTTCAGTCATTGGAGAAGCTGCCTCTTCGGATCAAGCGGTTCAACTCGCCCAACAACAGCACCCGATGTTGATTTTTCTCGATATGGAACTGGCGAATGGTGATGGAATTGCAGCACTGAATGAGTTAGCAAAATTAGAACCTCGATCGAAGATTTTGGTCGTTTCAGGACACCAAGAAGAAGAATGGGTGTTTCGCGCGATGAGAGCAGGCGCAAATGGTTACGTCGTCAAGACTGAACTAGCGACTGAATTGTTTAATGCCACTACAACCGTATTAAATGATCAGGTCTATCTTTCTCCTGATTTGGCAACTCGATTCTTTCAAATGTTCCGTTTCTACAATGGACAGTCATTAGATGCGAAAACGAAATTGCATTTAACCGATCGAGAACAAGAGGTCTTGCATTGGTTAGTTCAAGGGGCATCGAATGAAGAAATTGCGAGTCGATTGTATATCTCAGTTGCAACCGTGAAGGCGCATTTAACAGCGATTTTTCATAAGTTAGGGGTGACAAGTCGAACTCAGGCAATTATTCGAGCTTTGAAAATGGGCTTAGTCAGTTGTTGATGAGATAGCAGTAGAAGTTTAGATTAGGACAGATTCGGAAAAGCCCCCAAACCCCCAAGTTTGGGGGCTTAAGACTTTTGCTCCCCCAGAATTGGGGGCTGGGGGGCTGAAGACGTTACAAACGGAGCGATGCACTTGAAATAATCCACCATCGATCGTATTTTTTCAGTCATGAGGTATCTCTCTATTAGGAGAGACAATTCAAGAGATTCCTCAGCTAGAATCCTCAACTGATGAGCTTATCGGAGGTGTGATGTGAGATCGCGTCGGTTGATTCTCGCGATTGTCTTGAGCGTTTTACTGATTCTGACTCCATCCGTTTTGGCACAAAATTCGATTTTGCCAACGCCTAGAATTGAACTTCCGCAACTGACGAACGCTGACATAAGAACCGCTCCTGTTCAATTAGATGGACGGGAACTGTTTCGGGTTGCAGTTCCAACCGATAAAAACTCTAGTCAAAACAGCACGATCGAGGTTCGAGTTCAAGGGATCGAAAACAATCTACAGCGATTCGCCAATCAATCAAATTCAACTGCGCTAAAAGTTACTTCAACGATTGATGGCAGTAGCAATCTACCTGTGATTCGGGTGAATGATCAGTATCTAATGACGGTGACGACTTTAGATGCTCAACTGCAAGGACAAGATCCAGCGCTCTATGCAGAAGAATTAACCCGTGTGATTCAAGATGCGCTAAGTACAGCACGACGGGAACGACAACCGGATGCTTTAATCGCACAAACTGGAAAAGCGATCGCAATTCTGGCGGGGATGTTTGTCCTCAGTTGGATAGTGTCACGAGTGCAATCGTACTTGAAAAAGCGACACAGACGCATCCCAACCGAGGAGCCAAATTTCTCAGAATTGTCATCCAATCCAACTGAGACTTCTAGCTCTCACACAAAGTTGATGGTGCAGCAACAGTTGGCAAATCGACGGCAACGAATGATGAAAGATGTTCAACGTCGATCACTCCAACTGGTTCAATTGTTGATTTGGGCAACGGGCGGCTTTATCATTCTTGGACTCTTTCCCCAGACCCGATCGCTGCAACCGATTGTACTTTCAACACCGCTGAAAGTTTTAGGAGTGATCGTTGCGACCTACCTTTTGATTCGATTGAGTGATCTGTTAATCGATCGTGTTTTCGGTGCATTAAATATTTCCCAATCGTCTACGGATGTTTCTCAGCGTGTTGCACTTCGATTTTCTACGTTCTCGCGTGTGATTCGGGGGCTAGTTACATTAGGCTGGATTAGTGTTGCTTTAATTACAATTCTGTCGCTGATTGGAATTGAAATTCTACCGTTGCTGGCGGGTGCTGGAATTATTGGATTAGGAATCTCTCTAGCATCACAAAACTTGATCAAAGATGTAATCAATGGATTTCTAATCTTATTCGAGGATCAATACGCAGTAGGGGATGTGATTCAAGTGGGAACGATGACGGGTTTTGTCGAATCGATCACGTTGAGAATTACGCAAATTCGCAATTCAGAGGGGCGACTGATTACGATTCCGAATAGTTCAATCTCGATCGTAGAAAACCTGTCGAAAGATTGGTCGCGAGTGGATTTAGCGATCGCGATTTCTTACGATGCAAATGTCGATCGAACCATCCAGCTCATCGAAAAGGTGGGATCTGAGATGAGTCACGACCCAGATTGGGAAAACAAAATTTTAGAACCACCGGACGTTTTAGGCGTGGAAAATCTGAGTTATGAAGGGGTAACATTGCGAATTTGGATTAAAACCCAACCGTTGCAGCAATGGCATGTTGGACGGGAGTTTCGCAGACGATTGAAGATTGCGCTAGATGTGGAAGGGATTCAGATTGGGATTCCGCAACAGGCATTCTCGGTTCGCGGTACGATCGATGATGAGATATTTGATCACCGTGAGGCTCAGGCGGCTGAATCTAAGCAGTCTCCTAATC
>JADEXW010000125.1 GCA_015206935.1 Pseudanabaenaceae cyanobacterium LEGE 13415
GCCGTACATACTTGAAAATTAAATGGACCCACTGCAACCGAGCCAAAAACTCGATCGATAGCCACTCCATTTCGTTCCTCAATTCTGAGTGCGGCACGATCAATCGGATAAGCATCTTCTATCCGCAACCGACTCGCAATTTCAGTACTTCCAAACAACTGATCCGTGAATGAGGAATGCTGATAAATCTTAGGTGCATCCCCCTGGAATCGTTCTAGATAATCGTAGCTAGAACGATTCAGCGGATTACTTGCCCAAAGTTTATTTGGACTATTCGGATTACGATCGCCTCCAACAGTTCGGACAATCCGTTCTGCATGAGCGCGAATTGCACCTTTTAGAGAGCTTCCAGGCAAATAGATGGATTTCCCACCTGCATGATAAGTTTCAACGAATTCCATATCAGGCTTTGTAGGATCAGCCCCTTCTTTCCCGGATTTGATCAAGATTGGAGTAGTAGGCGAAAGAATTAGCTCGATCGTACAGTGATTAACAAAACGCTTGTGCATAGATAGTTCTCAACGGGTAGCAGGGATTCGAGACTGTAGATGATCAATGAGCTTCTGAGTCCATTCCTGTTTATGAGCTTCAAATGTCTCTGAAGTAAGCTTATAATGATCCTTCTCATGCTTCACCAAGCGTTGCAAGTAGCGAATCAATTCATCAGGTTTATCATCAGGATAATCAATCCACCAAGTTCGATCGATGAGTAGCTTTACAACGCCCAATCCTCTCGATCGACCACCTCCAAGCGGAATTTGTTCTGTCTCAAATTGGTGCAATCCAATCATTAACAGTCCTAATTCTTCCTCTTCGGCATTCTCGACTACAGCCTGAAACCCAAACTCTGTCCCTGCTGGAACAACTTGAAAATCATACAATCGTCCATCAGCGGCGGTTTCAGTATCTCGATCGATAGAAACGCCATCTCGCTCCTGATACTGTCCAAACCAAGTTTCTGTGTTGACAGTTAAATCTCGCACTTGAAACTTACTCGCAATCCAGGGAGAACCAAACAATCGAGATGCGAGATCAGTCTGTGTCCATAATGCGTTTGTTAGAGCTTCGTCGTTACCATTGTGTTGCTCTTTAAGGTCGCGAATCAGTGTCATTCGATCTGAACTGACAAGCTGATTCGGATCTTCAGCGAGTGTAGGATTGATTCCTCTTAGAAAGCTTTCTAAACGCGATCGCAAAGCTCCTTTGAAACTTGCACCCGGAATAAAGGGCTTTCCGAGTGCATCTTTCACCACAGGTAAATCTGATCCAATCGGTTCAGTCGATCGACCTTGACTGATTCGCAAGGCGGTTACTGTTTTCAGTGTTCCTTGGAGTTCTAAACGATTCTTGAAGACTTGAAACATACGATTTAATCCGTGTTGTTTTTCTTTTCAGTATTGAGATAAGTTAGATATCTCGCACCGTAACCTAAGTAACGTCTGATTAGTTCGATGTAAATTTCATTAAAATCTGGATACTTAGAATCATTAGCAATTTGCTCTGCTGTCGCTTTCAAGCTATTGTCAATGTCTCGTATAACGCATCTTGCAAGCGAATTTTCACCAAGTCCCCACTTACTGATTTTCTTCTTTTTATCACTGTCCCTTCCAACTTGATAAAGCAGGAAGTTTTTAATCACTCTCGCACTTTCAGTTGTATCAGCAACTCGAACCAGATTCCGAAATTGTGAATCTTTTAACTCATAGTCTCCCTTTCTACCATAGTCAGATTGATCCAAAACATCTTCAATCCATTTGACTAGATCATCTTCTGCCTGTTGAATTCCTTTCTGCTTTAACAGTTCAATTCTTGGATCAATTTGACTCACGCTGCTTTCTCCCGAAATGTCTCATGAAACTCATCACAAATTCGCACCTGTCCAAAGCCTTCTACAGTTCGATCGCCCACTCCTTTTTCTTCTAATTTCTTCAATGCTTCTAGCCACCGCTGATACTCAACAGAATCAACACTGAATAAATACACCGCTCCCCGATTTGTTACTAGCTCAACATCTTTCATCAATTCCCAAGCCGCATTCCACCCTGAGCGATAGTCATAGCTACTATACGCACGATGTAGACTCAGAGAAGAATTCGCGATGCCTGCAAACTGTTCTAACATTTCAGCAGAAATCATGGTCGTTCGCTGCCAGTTCTCATTTAAGATCGCATCAGACTGCAAATCGATCGTGAAATACATCCGGCTCAAATCTGTGTCATGTTCACCAAAGATAGTCCAGAGACTCATTCGCTTTTCTAAGGCTTGGTTAAACTGTTTAACTCTTGTTTCCAAAGAGTCTGGGGCAGTTCCAGCGATCGCTTTAATCTGGACTTTACCCAGTCCTCGCGAGGTTGATCCGCCGATCCGAAAAGATTGTGGTTCTCGATTAATAAAATCAACAAATGCGATCGCTAAATCGGTATCCTCGACTAGAACAGTACTACGGTAAACAACATTTCGCCAGCGCTGATGTTCATATCTTGCTGCTTTAGGACGCTCTGCAAAAGACTCATTCAAAACGGCAACACTGTATAAAACTTGTTCTTCAGCCGTTGCCCGTCGCCGATTAATTCCAACACGAGTCAAAAACCGAGAGCTAACTTCATGTTTGCAGTACTGCTGATTCGTAATGCTATAGAACGCGCTATAAGGCTCAACTTGTGAATTAGCTCCCTCTCCTGTTGCAGATGGGTCTGTAAATTCATAGGGTTGCTGAACTTGATCTCTGCAAAAGCTATCGATTAAAGTGTCAAATACTCCACCTTTTTCAGCAGATCGAAATCCAGGGTTCGTTTTAGAGCTTACTGCGGTGGCGGGTAGTACTCGAACAGTATCATTGACGATGCTCCATTCGTCAGTTCCTACTTGTGCGATCGCTGGATAAGCATTCTGAAAAATTGCAGCCGTATCTCCTAAAAATAAAGTCTCAAAATCACCACTTTGCGGCTGATCGTTCGATTGATTCGCCTGTTGCAGAATTTGAGATGCGATTGCGCCTCGTAAAACACTGCCTGGAATGTAGGTTTCAACTTCACTAATTGAGCCACCAGGTCTTCTTCGTCCTAATGCTAAAGGGGATTCTGCGGTAATGAATAAATCAACTCGATTCATGGCGATTCTCCTCCTTTCAAAAAGTCCCAAGCTGATTGCCCGATCGTTTCTGATTCAATTTGCCACTGCAACCATCCCAATCCCGCAGATTTGCTCCCACCCAAGGCATGAATGTGATGGAGTCCTGAGAGCAATAATGCTTTCATCCAAGGCTTACAGTCGGCTTGAAAGTGGATCTGTCCGACGAAAGCAAGCTCGGCATTAGCGGGAGAAGTTTCAAGAAAGTAGAGCTTCTGTTCTTCAGCAGTTCGTCGAGAGCGGCTAATCGTTACACCAGGACGGAGGACTTCAGACAAGCTCTCTGGATCATTGCTACAGATCAAATCGTCGAACTGAACCTGCGATCGCAGAGATGGATTGCCGAAGATTTGGCAGATTAGACAATGATGACTATCATTCACACGAGCTTGATATCCATCGTGATCAAATCGTCCTAAAAGATTGATATGTTGAGAACACATGGTGTTAGGGTTCGGTGACTCGCAGACTGCCCATCTCAAAGCTCTCGCGAGTTTTTCGCACTCATGTCGCAGCCTTCCTTTTAGCTGTGAAGCAGGAATGACAAGCTGATTTTGAGCATTCCGAATGATGGGTTTATCTGCAAGTGATCCGGTTGAGCCGCCTGCTCCAACACATAAAGCAGTATCAATCACAGCCGTTAAGCGGAGTGATTCAACAGAGTTTTGGAGGGATTGTAATTGCACCATTACTTTTCTCCTTGACGATTTGAGAGGGCAGAGGGTTTTTGACTCACTTCAGAAACGAAGGGGTAGAGATCAACCAGTTCACGCCAAATCGTTTCATAAGTGGAAGGCTGACCTTTCTCACCTCGTTTTGCCAGCATCCACGGGGCTAGATTCCCTTGATTGCTGCAATCTTCAGGCTTACACCAAGCTTCCTCAAAATTGTGCTTCAATTCAGCTTGTCCCTGTGTGAGACGAACTCGAAAATAGCGATAGTTGAGAATTGCAGTGCGTTTGCCGCGTTCTAGTAGGCTTCGTAGTTGATAGAGTTGCGATCGCGGAAATTTCGCTTCTTTCAAGGCTCGAACTGTTGCAATTAATCCATCGACTTCATGCAGTGTGTAAGGAGCCGCAAAGAGCTTCAGAGTTGGCTGTTTATCCTGTTCTTTTGTTAAGCCTTGATTCCGAAATTCGCTGATGTTTGACGAAATCATTGTGACTGCTTTCATCACCAGGAAATCGATCGTTCCGCTGTAGTAATGATGCTTTTGCTTCAAGTCTTTGGCGCGTTTCTTAGCAGATTTGAGCAACTGACTTACTAACTGATCTGCATAGTAAATTGGCGTATCTTCAGCAGTAATCAAAACCCCCATTGACATACTCAATTCGCATTTAGAAGCAGGCGCGGATTCAGGACGATAACGATGTGCATCAGGACTTGTGTTTGAGCATGAATACTTGTCTGCTAGTTGCTTCTCAAACTCTTCAGCGATCGTCTTTGCGATTTCCAATGCTCGATCTGCGGGCACAACGAGCAAGACATCATCACCGCCGATCGTAATAATCTCAAAGGGATGAATGAAATCTGCTTTCTTTCGAGTCGATTGCGGGTCAGGTTTGTAAAAATGTGGATGTAGATGATTTGCTAGTGCAACATAAACTGACTGCTGAGTTGCTTCAAAAATACTTTCACTGAAGCTCTGATAGGCTTGCGGGGTCTTAATTCGACGGCGGATATATCCACCCATGTTGTTGCCATCAGCATAGATGTAAGCTACAAATCCTTTGCTTGAGTCTCCAATTTCTCGCAGCGATCGCGCTTCAGTTGCAGTGAGATTTGCATCAAAGTACTTCGATTTGAGCGTTGGATGCTGGTCTAAGAAGTTCTCAAACTGTGTCACCCAGCTTTGAATCTTCCCAGATTGCCAGGTTACAGATGGATTCTCGCGTTTTAGGTCTTTCCACCAAGAGATCAAAGCATCATCTCGTTTAGTAATTTGCCCCATTAGACGCTTTCGAGCAATGGGTTCTGAGAGCCAAGGCGTATCCGGCAAGTTTTGAGCGCGAAAGATTGCAGAGCGTTGTTCTCCTTCATCTCGCTGCGCGTAAGGATGGGTTTCATAAATCGGTGGATAAGCTCGACTGGGGCGACCCGAAACGGGTTTCCATTCCGTCTTTGAGTAAATTGCTCTGCTAACCCACCCACTAGCTCACTAAAGTTTTTGCGGCTTTTGAATTTCTCTTCTGCACTATCAATGTCAGGTTGGTCAAAATATGCCTTTACTAAGGGATGCTCTTTCTGAGCTAGATACTGTTCTCGCCAAAATGTTGTTTCAATCGGATCTTTCAGCTTCCCAAGTCTCAACTCCAGGGGTTTAAATCTCTCACCGACTGCACAAGAGTTTGCAGTGAGGGTTTCATGGGTATAGCGTTTCTCGATCGCGTTTGCTAAGTCTTGCACAAATGCCGCAGGACAGAGGGCAAGAATGTTGCCGCCTGTTGAATAGATGATGAGTTCGGGGATTAGAGCTTGGGCTAGACCTGGAAAGCTTTCTTCGAGCCACTGATCCCGAATAGTTTGACAGAATGTTGAATCTGCCTTGCACTGTGGAAAGCGATCGTCGTTTTCTCCCCAGAAGAATGCGGGCAGATCGACTAAATTAATGCGATCGAGCAAGGCGGATGCGCCACGAATGTCAGGGAGCTTTGCTGCTTCAAACACATATTGCTTAATCTTCGTTGCACCCCCATAAACTAAGCCGATCTCCGAGTTCCAAAGCAGAGAATGAGTCTGGGTGAGGGATTTCAGTTCTTCTACAGTTTCTGGAAAAGGAAAGTCATCTTTCAGAAGTTGCTGTGCTTCTTGAACGATTGCGGCAAGTTCTACGGGAGGATTTGCCTGTCGAATTTGTTGCAGTGTGGCTTGATTGTGCTGAGGAGTCCGTCGATCTCCCCAAGCGAGACACCAAGCGATCGCGCTGGACAGGCGTTGTTGAGTTAAATCTTTCATTGCGGGGGCAAACCACAGAAGCAAACAGGTTGTTCACAAACCTCTTCGTTATACACTCTAAATTTTCCGATTGGGCAATTCCTAAAATCAATTTATACATTTGCAAGAAATCTGCTCAACAGAAATTTGCATTTAGTGAAAAAGCTATAAACTCGATAGGCATTAGAAAAATGTAATCATTTCTTCAGTCCGTCTGCTACGTAGGCAGCATCGATCGCAGTGCCCAAAAATGAGATCAAGAAGTTCGCGGATACTAAGTGAGCAGGTTTCGATCGCTTTTTTCGGATGCAGGGAAACTGTCCAGCGATGTAGACAATCAGAATGTGATTTTTAATCTGTGGAATGACGGCATTTAGATGAGTCTCGACTTGCTCATCAGTCAATGCGTCTGCGTTTGAATAGTGAACTAAGTCTAGAATTACGATATCGCCTGTAAATTCGTCTAGGGTGCTGGTCAAGATTGGCTTAAAGCCGCGAGACTCTAGCATCTTGAATCCTTCTGGCGGAAATTGATTGAGTGAGTTAGGAACGTAATAATTGACGATCGTTTTCTCGATGACAATCTCTCGTTCTAGGAGTCTCTCAAGATATTGAGTGCGACGACGCAAAGTGCTTAGTTCTTGTTGGACTCGGCGCTGGACAACTTGATCGATTTCAGTCAGAGACTGCTGGACTTTCGCTTCTGATTTTGCGATCGCTAAACTGACTCGTTCTTCTGTGCGTTCTTTGATTTTACGATCGAGGCTATTGAGAATGACTGGAGTTGCGATCGCGGCGACGGCAACTGCAAGCGTTAACACAGCGACTAAGACACCAATTCCAGTAATGAGAGTGTTTACAGTACTCACAAAACTGTTAAAGCTATTGACAAGTTTTTCGTCCGGAGAGGTTGCAACTTGAAGGAGTGTAAAAGCGCAAAATTGCATCGTTCGGTCATTCTAGAGAAGAACATAAACCAATATAGAGGCAATGGGTGAGAATCGCTGAAAATTGTTGATGGCGTTTGTCTATGCGGAAAATATCTGATTGTCCCAGTTCAAATTCTGATTTCTGCGTGAACCGAGTTTTGACAATCTTGAGTCGAGAGCGATCGACGTAGTTTCCGTCCCCTTGCGGGGAAGTGGTAATGAATCCGCAGAATCCAACCACGATCGAGCAGTTTGGGTCAGATCGGTTTCCGTCCCCTTGCGGGGAAGTGGTAATGAATCTCAAAACTGGATTCGGAAACTGCGGCTCAAAACGGGGTTTCCGTCCCCTTGCGGGGAAGTGGTAATGAATCGAGACGAAGTACGACTCGCTTAAGCTCGAAGTTGCAGTTTCCGTCCCCTTGCGGGGAAGTGGTAATGAATCGGTTCAAGATCTTCCAGAAATGTTTAAGGACTCTTGTTTCCGTCCCCTTGCGGGGAAGTGGTAATGAATCTCCCGTAGAGCTACCTTTGGAGATCGTGTATGATTTGTTTCCGTCCCCTTGCGGGGAAGTGGTAATGAATCAATGCCGCAAATCATTCAGGCATCAGACGAACCGAGAGATGTTTCCGTCCCCTTGCGGGGAAGTGGTAATGAATCAAGGATTACCCCAAGGGTCGGTTGATTCGTCGTCTGTTTCCGTCCCCTTGCGGGGAAGTGGTAATGAATCTATTAGCCTGACTTTTATTTCAAGTTTTATTGAAGTGTTTCCGTCCCCTTGCGGGGAAGTGGTAATGAATCCTGAGTGACTCGGCACTTTGATTCGTGCGCCGAGAAGTTTCCGTCCCCTTGCGGGGAAGTGGTAATGAATCAACGAATCTTGTTGCTAGAAGCTGAATCAATGCTAATCGATGTTTCCGTCCCCTTGCGGGGAAGTGGTAATGAATCTTGATTGCTTCCGAGAACGACAATTAATAGTCAGGTTTCCGTCCCCTTGCGGGGAAGTGGTAATGAATCAATGCAGCGGCTTGTTTGGCTGTTCCGATTCCAGAGTTTCCGTCCCCTTGCGGGGAAGTGGTAATGAATCGATGGAACATACGATCGCTCACTTGATTTCCGATTGCTGTTTCCGTCCCCTTGCGGGGAAGTGGTAATGAATCACCGGAGACACACCATGTACGCAGTAACTAAAGCAACGCAGTTTCCGTCCCCTTGCGGGGAAGTGGTAATGAATCGAGTTCCGACTGTCGCGTGCTTCTTGCCATTTAGTTTCCGTCCCCTTGCGGGGAAGTGGTAATGAATCGCCGCAGTATTTCGGCAATGCAGCCGGGCAACAGAACCGTTTCCGTCCCCTTGCGGGGAAGTGGTAATGAATCGCAGTACTAGGAGGAAATGAACAATGATTAAGGTTGAAGTTTCCGTCCCCTTGCGGGGAAGTGGTAATGAATCATGAAAGATGCGTCAACAGAACTCCGCAACCAAGAAAGTTTCCGTCCCCTTGCGGGGAAGTGGTAATGAATCCAGAAAACAGCGGCGCGATTAAAGGTCGCTGGATTTCTGTTTCCGTCCCCTTGCGGGGAAGTGGTAATGAATCAATCAATTGAAAACCGCTCAAGAAGGAGTCAGAAGTTTCCGTCCCCTTGCGGGGAAGTGGTAATGAATCAACCATAAGTTCCCGAATCTGTACCGAGAAGTTAAGGTTTCCGTCCCCTTGCGGGGAAGTGGTAATGAATCGAGTACTACTATTTCATCGACGACGGCAACACCGTAATGTTTCCGTCCCCTTGCGGGGAAGTGGTAATGAATCAATTAAGAGTATTCGATTCGATTCTTGCCTGTTCTAGTTTCCGTCCCCTTGCGGGGAAGTGGTAATGAATCTAGAGTGTTCCGAGATTTGGGAGCTATCATGATTCCGTGTTTCCGTCCCCTTGCGGGGAAGTGGTAATGAATCAGTAACAAGCATTGCTCATAAATTGACAGAAGAAGATCTAGTTTCCGTCCCCTTGCGGGGAAGTGGTAATGAATCATGACGGGAAGTTTGCACAGATAATCGACACGATTGTTTCCGTCCCCTTGCGGGGAAGTGGTAATGAATCAGTGCAAGTCAAGTTTCCGCTAAAGTTTGGACACGGGGTTTCCGTCCCCTTGCGGGGAAGTGGTAATGAATCTCAACATGCAGAAATTGTTAAAGCGAGAATCTGAAAGTTTCCGTCCCCTTGCGGGGAAGTGGTAATGAATCATTAAGATATACACTACGTTATTATTTAGACATAAGAGCAGTTTCCGTCCCCTTGCGGGGAAGTGGTAATGAATCTACTGTTTTAAGCGGTGACAGATATTTGGTTTTGACTGAAGTTTCCGTCCCCTTGCGGGGAAGTGGTAATGAATCCAAAGCTGTTCTTCTGTGTATTCGCCGTCTTCAAGTTTCCGTCCCCTTGCGGGGAAGTGGTAATGAATCCTGAATGGGCAAAACCCAACGTTTTAACCGTGCATCGGTTTCCGTCCCCTTGCGGGGAAGTGGTAATGAATCCCCCACTGCCAACCACCGAAAAACCAGAAATAGCGGGTTTCCGTCCCCTTGCGGGGAAGTGGTAATGAATCATTTTTTTATGGTGCAAAGATGAACTAGATGGTGTTTCTTGTTTCCGTCCCCTTGCGGGGAAGTGGTAATGAATCAAGAATGCAAAGAAGTCTCGCGACACGCGCTTACAGTTTCCGTCCCCTTGCGGGGAAGTGGTAATGAATCTGGCAAGGAAATCAGACGGTGGAAATGTTGACGGGTTATTGTTTCCGTCCCCTTGCGGGGAAGTGGTAATGAATCTTTCTAACTCGTTCTCAATCTCAGGAATTAAGGCAAATAGTTTCCGTCCCCTTGCGGGGAAGTGGTAATGAATCAGGGGCGGCGGCTTGTTTTGGACGCATATCAAGTTTCCGTCCCCTTGCGGGGAAGTGGTAATGAATCTCTGGTACGAGTCCTGCTACGGCGGGGCAGTAATGGATGGTTTCCGTCCCCTTGCGGGGAAGTGGTAATGAATCACTGAATTGCAAAGTTTGCTTGTAGAGGAGCTGGTTTCCGTCCCCTTGCGGGGAAGTGGTAATGAATCTCTTAAAGGCTCGATTGACAAAATCAACGCCGAGATTCATGGTTTCCGTCCCCTTGCGGGGAAGTGGTAATGAATCTTTCCCCTAATTTTTTCGCCCGTTCCCGTCGATTCATAATGTTTCCGTCCCCTTGCGGGGAAGTGGTAATGAATCTTTACAGGGTAAGTGTTCTGATTTTGCTGATGATTGTTTCCGTCCCCTTGCGGGGAAGTGGTAATGAATCAATGTGGGAGGGACAGCCGAAAACACAAGCTATGAAAGTTTCCGTCCCCTTGCGGGGAAGTGGTAATGAATCTTGTAATAATCCAGAATCCCGTTATTCAGACTTCAAGTTTCCGTCCCCTTGCGGGGAAGTGGTAATGAATCTTAAATCCATTCCTGAGTATGAGTCCGAATCTGAAGAGTTTCCGTCCCCTTGCGGGGAAGTGGTAATGAATCGCGGGTTTATGCTCAGAGTTAAGAACGGGATTACAGAAGGTTTCCGTCCCCTTGCGGGGAAGTGGTAATGAATCGCCCAGAACTCCAGACTGTAACTGATCGGCATCTTGTTTCCGTCCCCTTGCGGGGAAGTGGTAA
>JADEXW010000657.1 GCA_015206935.1 Pseudanabaenaceae cyanobacterium LEGE 13415
GCGCAGATGCCTGCCATGCAGATTAGACGAGGCGAGAATGCATTCAAGGCTCTGGCAGAAACTATCCCAGCGTCGACAAGCCCCATCCTGGGCTGAACAACACACACGCCGTACTTGTCTCCGATCGACATCTCTCGGCAATCCAAGCCATCGTGCTTGAACAGCGCGCCTAACGAAAAATCGGACCTATTAACAGCTTCGAATGCGTTTCTTTCTTCCTCCAAAGCGCATACTATCACGAAGTCGTACACCTGCCTGAAGGCAACCCGCTGCATGCAGACGCGCAGGCAAGACTTCCAACTTTCAGGGTCGGCATAGCTAACAAGGAAGACGGCCGACTTTGTGAAAAGTCCGTTGCGAGCCTGAACTACTTCCGGGTACCTAGAAACTGCAACGACCGTTGTTCTCTGGTTAAGTTCACTTTCAGCAATATGCTCTACAAGTTCCTCTGATATGTCGACGGCGTCGTCTCCCCTTCGCCGTGGCAAAAGGAGGTCTGCTATTATCAGGTCGAAACGTCTTTGAAGGATAAGTCTTGTCGCCTCAGAGAAAGTGCCGCAAGTTATAATGTCCGCGCCACCTACGAAGAATTTCGTGACCTCATCACAAACAGCCTGCAACTTGTCTGTCTCATCCTCGATCACAAGGACGTTCACTGATTTCATCGTAGCAGCCTCTTTAGGTTTTCTTTCCACATTTCGCTTGATACTTCGAAATATAGTACATCGAGTAGGTTCACAGTAATAATTTTCTCGATCTCGGTCTTAGCGACTGGCAGCTCAAAAGCCGTGCCGTTCAGTTCAATCTCGGGATACTGGGTGATAATAACAACTCTATCTGAGCGGCTATCGTAGGCAAGCTCAAGAAGGACTTCTATGCCGCCTGCTGGCATCGAGATTGGTTGTGCGCCTCCTGGTCTCACTGGTCGACTGGGTAGTGACATGTCCAGGATAACGTAGTCGAAAGACGTAGTTCTAAGTTCTGCTACTGCCTGCCTGACAGAGCTAACTTTGCAAATGTCAGCTTCGGGTAAAGCGTTAACTAGTACTTTCTCGATCATCTCTTGTTTGAACTGGTCGTCCTCTACCAGGAGGATATTTTTTCTATCTCTGTTGAACGATGATTTCATTTAGGACCTGGGCAATCTGATAGTCATGGTGAACTTGACAGATTGATCGATATGTTCGTACGTGAAGCTTGTGATTTCGTCCACATGCTCCACTAGGCCACGAACCTTTCGGAGTCCACTTTGCCCTTCCCTCACCATTGCATCGCCGATATCTGCTGTCATGGCTCGATCAATATCTTGCAACGCATTTCGAGAGGTGTTTGGGTTCAATTCAGACATTATCGAGACAGTGAGCAAGAGCGTGGTCGTGTCCTCGTGTACAGATGATGTAGTGAGTGTTAGCGTTCCAGAAGGTTGCCCGTGACGTGCCGCATTATCAACAAGGATGTACAAGATATCGTAGAAGAAATGAAAGCGATGGCCAATAAGGTGAACGTCAGTTGCACCTTGGAAGTTCAACTTGGGTTGGAAGGCTGGATGGTGATTTTCCACCTCCTTTAGAACAGCTTCGAAGAGTAGTGGGATGGTCGCGGTGGGGCTTATGTTGCTCGGTCGGGTTAGCCAAGCTCGCACGCCCTCGAATTGCTGAAGTACCTGGCTGTTGATCTGGCGGAAGCGGTCGTTCAACCATTGGTCTGGTTCGAAGCCGACCGCCGACTTGTAGTCGGCTTGCCTGATCACAAACCGTCTCCGAACCTCTTCCATCACCTCTCGACACCGCTTGAGATCAGCCTCGAAGATGACCCAGCAGTGCTCATGCACGAGCGCCAAGATGACGGGGACCGACCGTCGCTCTCTCATCGCTCGCATCACCTCTGTTAAGGCGATGTCGCGCGACCGGAGCTTGGTCGAGTCATCCAAGGTTGGCAAGATTACGCCTCGGGGCTTGTCTTTCGAGCGTACATGAAGAAGTTCACTTGCCACTTCTTTGATGGCCTCCTCGAAAGAGGAGAACCAACTTTTCATGTACTCAGAAGTCCATGGCTGACGACCTTCTGCTTCATCGACCACTTCTTGGATAAAAGGCCGCAGTTCTGCTATGAGCCGCCCGTAAAGAGTACCATGCCTGATACGTCGACCACCATACGAGTCAATTCCATTGAATCTATTGGTGCAGAATTCTCGGTAGGCTTTCTCAAACAACTGGTGGAGCCTAGCACGTGGCTCTTGGAGTGCTCGCACCGGATCAACGGCGCTTCCGAGCTTCTCGTCCGAGTCGCCCACCTGAGGGAGATCATCAGCGAGGCGTCGGATATCTGTCCCCAGCTCGGCCTGAAGCCACTGCAAGAAACGAAGTGGATCAACATAGATCCTAGTTTCTTCGATACTGCCTCGCACCTTACTTAGAACAAGCCCTAGCCGATAAGAGCGCGCCAGCAGTCTCGCATCATCGTCATTCCGGGCCGTCCCATGCCATTCTAGCAACTGAGCATGTGCCTCAACCACATCATCTGCATCTTCGTACACCTCGTAGAGTTCTGTCAGGAAGTGATCGGTACATGTGTGATAAAGATGGTCGGCAACGTGACCCGAGCCCTCGTCCAGGTATCGCGCAAAAGCAACGATATCGGAGTGGTAATCCTCAATTAGAATTTTCTGGAGAGCTCGCCTAAATGCATGGTTGGTGACCTTGCTAGGCGCAGCATCCATCAAGAGCGCGGTCCGCAAATACTCATACAATCTATCTGAAGCTCGACTTGGCAGAAAGCTGTTGAGCTCACTAAGCGAAAGAAGTAGTGAAACCTCCATAGTTTGATCGAGAACGTTCTTCAACTCGGGACCTGAGTTGATCCGGAGTGATCCTTGCTCGATAGAGGATAGAAGCGAAATTGTTCGCAGGAAGTAGCCGCTACTTCCTGGATCAACTCGCTGCAAATTCAACTGCAAAGGCTCTCTCTGCAACAGTTGTGAAGGGTCTTGGACGGGATCGGCATACAACGCTGCAGATGATGTTCTGTTTACGTGGTCGCCATCCAAGCGTGAGCCGATAGCGTTTTCAACTCTCAACCTGAAGTCCCAGACCGGATCGTACTCTTGCCAAGCTGGAGCATTGTTGAAGAGATTACCTTCCGAAAACCTCATGTCGTCCGAATATAGAG
>JADEXW010000658.1 GCA_015206935.1 Pseudanabaenaceae cyanobacterium LEGE 13415
TCCCTACCCTGGCTACTCTCAAACATATTTCGATCATGCCCACCGAGTCTTAAAAGGCGGAAGCAGCATCACCTTTCCGTGGGCGATGCGAAACTCTTTCCGAAACTGGTATTATCCGCACGTTCGAGAAATTTTCTCTGGGTTCCGCTGTGTGAGGAATTAGCTGTGATTCAAAGTATTCGTGACCGTGTTCATCTCACGTATTTAGTCGATCGATCCATGCCATCCGAAGATGAATTACATCCCGGTAGCGATGTCGTTCTCGGATTGAGCCAAACTCCGAAAACCTTACCACCTCGATATTTCTATGACGATCGAGGATCTCAATTATTTGAGCAAATCACTGAGCTTCCAGAGTACTATCTCACCCGCACCGAGACGGCGATTCTCCAATCTTGTGCGCCTGAGATTGCTCAAATTACGGGAGCTTGCGAATTGGTTGAACTCGGTAGCGGCAATTCGACGAAAACGCGGATTTTATTAGATGCGTATCGATCGGCAGGATATCCGCTTGTTTATTGCCCGATCGATATCAGTGCTGGAATTCTTGAAAGTAGCGCTCATAGTCTTCTCCGAGATTATTCGGAACTTGAAGTCTATGGGCTAGTGGGAACTTATGAACTTGCTCTAGAGAAATTACCGAAAACGCACCTTTCGAGCCGCATGATCGGCTTCATTGGTAGCACATTGGGGAATCTGAATCCGGAAGAATGCGATGCTTTTCTCGATCAAATTGCCCATGCACTGAAATCGAAAGAGTATTTTCTACTCGGAGTTGACCTACATAAATCTACGGAACAACTCGAAGCCGCATACAACGATCGACAAGGAATTACCGCTGAATTTAACTTAAATATGTTGCGGCATTTGAATCAGCGATTTCAAGGAGATTTTGATTTAACGCAGTTTCAGCATGTTGCGATATATAACGAAATCGATCGACAAATTGAAATGCACCTGCGGAGTTTGCGATCGCAAATTGTGCATCTCCAAGCATTAAATTTAACCGTTGAATTTGCCGAAGGGGAAACGATTCTCAGTGAAATCTCGCGGAAATTCGACCTCGATCAAATGAAGCAACTCTTGACAGAAAAACACCTCAACTGCATCCAGGTTTGGACGGATTCAGATCAAGCCTTTGCCGTTTTACTCTGTCAACGAGCCTAAAGTTGAAAAAGTCGAGTTCGATCTCAGCTTGGGCACTCTAAATTGCGTCCAGCACTTTGCAAATTGGGGCATTTCTAAACTTTAATTTGTTAGAAACTGCCCTTTTTTTGAAAAAACTATATAAACTGATATGGACAAACTGGAAGATCTGATCTTGAATATTAGTGGAATCACTGAAACGATCCGAATATCCTGGATTGAGTCACAATTGTCTGAATACGGTTTAGGAGATCATTCGCGTTGCAATCCAGCATGAAGGTGAAGGGGAGATGAGTGAAACAACGTCATTTTTAGGAGGAGCAGCACTCGCAGGACTTGCGGCTGTGATTCTGTTAAGAGGAGGAGTCGGCTCGACGAACACTCCCATGTTCTCGCCCTCGCAACCGCTTCCAAATTACGGCTATCCCGTTCAGCCTGGTGTTCCTGTTCCCACGGCTCCCCCCACAACCACCGGGACAGATGCCGATAATCAACGAATCGAAACCGAGCAATTGAAAGCGCTCGTCGAACAGCAGCGGGTTCAAACCGAGCAGCTTAAAACTCAGCTTCAAAGTCAGCAAGCCCTGATCGAAACGCTGACCGCTCAGAATAAGGCTGCCTTGGCAACTCCACCAAGACCCGCAAATCCTCAAATTGAGAATAATCCGGTTTTCTCGAATCTACTCTGGATGTTGGGCGGTGTCATTCTCACCTTTGGTGGCGGAATTGCGCTAGTCGGAATGTTCGTTTTATTTGCAAAACAGCAGCGACCTTCCCGCACGATCGAGGTTGTGCATGACGAATATCCAGGTTACTTGTCGAACCGGCGCAGAACTCAAATGCTGCCTGCTCGTCGATCGATTCGTCGAGTTGAAGCAGAGGAAATCGATTAGTAGTACAGTGTGAAGTGGCTTTTTTGCGACTTCACTCCCGATGGATAAGACATTTCTGAAAAGCTGGTCTCCGATGCAGCGGCGATTTACGCCTTACCTGTTTCTGTTGCCAGCTTTGAGCGTTTTGGGACTTACGGTATTTTATCCAGCTCTACAAGCGTTTTATCTGAGTTTTACGCGCTACGACTTGATCGGGGAGCCGCAGTGGATCGGATTCGAGAATTTTCAGCGGCTCAGTCGAGATCCGGTGTTCTGGCAAGCGTTACGGAATACGCTGCTCTATTTGGTGTGTGTGGTTCCCGTTTTAGCGATCGCGCCTTTAGCTCTGGCGATTCTGGTGAATCAGAAGTTACGAGGAATTCGCTGGTTTCGAGTGGCGTACTATACGCCTGTGATTATTTCGATGGTCGTGGCGGGCATTGCCTGGAAGTGGTTGTACTCGAATAACGGACTGCTGAACCAATTTTTGGGCGCGATTTTTAGCAAGTTTAATCTCGACTTTGCGGGTGTGCCGTGGCTGACTGATCCGAATCTTGCACTATTTAGTGTGATGGTCGTAACGATTTGGAAAGGGTTGGGGTACTACATGGTGATTTATTTGGCGGGATTGCAATCGATTCCAGCGGATTTGTATGAAGCGGCATCGATTGATGGGTCTGACGGTCTTCGTAAACATTGGGATATTACCGTTCCGTTGATGAAACCCTATCTATTTCTAGTTGCAGTGATTTCTGCCATTTCAGCGACCAAAGTGTTTGAAGAGATTTTCATCATGACGCAGGGCGGCCCGTTGAATAGCTCGAAAACGATCGTGTTTTATGTGTATGAGCAGGCGTTTACGAGATTAGAAATTAGCTATGCCTGTACGATCGGGCTTGTGATGTTTTTGATTATTTTGATGTTGTCGATCGTGCGGTTGGCAGTTCAGCGATCGACTGGGGCGGAGGATTTGATTTGATCAAAAGTTGGCTCCGTTGTAGTCGGCTAATGCCCCCTAAATCCCTTACAGGTGTAGGTTTGTGTTGAAACTGTGAGCAAGGACTCTTTCAGTTGGATAATTTAGAGACAAGAGAATCTGGAGGGGTCGCCATGCTGCGAAACTCTTCGCTGAAACAATGGAATCGGATTG
>JADEXW010000126.1 GCA_015206935.1 Pseudanabaenaceae cyanobacterium LEGE 13415
GCTTAAGACTCTTGCTTCCCAAACTTGGGGGCTGGGGGGCAACCTCGAAGTGTCCTCAGCAGTGGAACTACCCGCCCATGCCCGGAATTAATCCGCCTCCTAATCGTTTCAAGGCGCGATTTGCCACATCTGCATATCGCAATTCACCGCACATAATCTTACCGAGTCGATCGGTCGCAGTCGGACGCTTCACCCCGACCTTATATCCAATTCCCGGCACGCGATAAAACAGATTCGCTAATCGCTGCGCCCAAACCATATCGCTACCCCATTCTTGCTGAATGGTCTCGGTATATCGCGCCAACGCCGATCGATCTCCATTCAGCGATTGATCGATCGCTTCCGCTGCTTTCATCCCACTAAACATAGACGGACGAATCCCTTCCGCTGTCATTGGATCAACGATTGCGGCACTTTCCCCAGCGAGAACCGCATTTTGAGTATGTAGAATTTGATCCCCATCCCAAAACGCGATCGGGTGAGTATAAATCTGAGCGTTACTGGTATTAAACCCAGCTTCCTTCGCATATTTCGATAAAGCCGCGTTGAAATCAGTGCGATCGTCGCCTCTAAAAGAAGCAGTTCCCGCAGAAAAACCTTCTGCTTTCGGCAAATTCCAAATAAAGCCGTTCTTTAACATGCCAAAATCGAATTGTGCGGTACTTCCAACCGCATGAGGCGCTTCCATCACCGCTCCCATCCGAGTTTTGCGCTCTTTGAATCCGAGCCATTTCGCCATCGAACCTTTCGCCCCGTCCGCAGCCACTAAATATTTCGCCTCTAAGACTCCCGCTGTAGTATTGACTTGCCAATGATCGCCTTTAAATTCGATCCCGGTCACAGCCGTTGCATCTTGAAGTTTTGCGCCTGCTTGTTGAGCTTGATTCATCAAAAATTCATCAAACTGATCCCGGCGCACCATCCACATCGGCTCCGGTGTATTCAGCGTCGCATCGACGGGATCACCTAGCTTCCAGGTATAGCGAATCGTATTGACTTTTCGAGAAATGACAGGAGCAAAATCGAAATCGAACCATTGAGCGATCGCAGGAGAGACACCCCCGCTACAGGGCTTATAGCGAGGCAGCGCTTCTTTCTCTAGTACTAAAACAGAGCGTCCGCGTTTGGCGAGATGATAGGCGGCAGTCCCCCCGGCGGGTCCTGCTCCGACAACAATACAGTCAAACATAAAGCTAAAAGTTCACTCCTACGTCAACGCTATCTAGGTCATTCAAACTTTCGATGAGTAATCCGAACTGTTTAGGCAATTCTCACAAATGCACTGATAGTGTACGTCAGATCCCTGAAGTTAAGGTAGTGCATTTCTCAAATCATTCTTTGCGAGTTCTTTAAAAAGTTGTGTCTGGCTGACTCCGTAATTTCCCTGGGATTCTTCATACTTACGGAGGATTACGGAACAAAATCATGAAGCTTTTAAAAAACGAGCTTAGATTTTCATTTTACAAAGGGAACAATCGTAAAGTATTCACAAAATTGCCGGGTGTCTCCGTAGGGCAACGGAAGAAAAAAACAGTCAGCTTAACAATTCACTTGATGGAGATGGAGTGTGTTCTTAGGGTTTTACTGGTTAAGAGAGCTTTACCACGATGCTTACGATTCTGGATATGAATGGTTTCGCGGTCTCACCAGAAATCCAAGATGGCTGATCATGCGCCGATTGGCACGATTTGAAGGGGTTCGATCACTTTTTCGTCGTTTCCAGTCCCGCTCTATTCCTCAATTTTCTGGCGAATCTATCTTTCCTCATGCGGCTTCAGAGTTCATCGTGCAATCTGTAGCAAATGATGGATTGTATCTTGGCTTGAATTTGCCATCTGAGCAGCTTCAAGACATCATTGCTTATACAAAACAATATCCGTGTTATGGCGATCGCAAACCGGAGTACGGATTTCACTATGCTCAGAAGCTCGATGCGGAACAATGGTACGAGCGCAAATTTGTCACGGCGAATTACTTCAATACGATCGAGACTTGTCCGACGATCGCTCAACTCAGTCGTGATCCGCTGATTTTGTCGATCGCGGCTCAGTACCTAGGGACAACTCCCGTTTTAATCAGTAGCCATCTCTGGTGGAGCTTTGTTACCGATGCTTCGGTGCAAGCTCGACGTAAAGCAGCTCAATTGTTTCATTACGATTTAGATGACTATCGATTTATCAAATTCTTTTTCTATCTCACCAATGTTGATGGACTCTCAGGCGCACATGCTTGTGTGCAGGGAACGCATCGACGGAAAAAGCTTAGACATGAATTGAATCGAAAACGCTTTAGAGATTCCGAAATTATCGATGCCTATGGGATTGAAAACTTAGTCACCATCCGAGGCAGTGCAGGCTTTGGATTTGTCGAAGATACCTTATGTTTTCACAAAGGAATGCCACCGATTTGGCACGATCGATTAATGCTTCAGCTTGAGTTTGCAACCTGTGACTACCAAATGCAGCACGATCGAGTTGATCCGCGATCGCTATTTGTTTACTCGGCGTATTTGAATGATCCGACCTTAAACCGCTCAAATTTCTAACGATCGCTCGATTTCCACGCTCTGCGCAATACGCTTTGATGGAACACAGTTGATTGAGGATTGTGCATTGAAGCGTCATCAAATCGGATTGCTGATTCTAGCTGGAATACTAATCGTACTCTCTTGGTGGGGAATTTTTTCTGCCCGTTCAGGCTTAACGGTTCGCTCTTTGAATCAAGACAAAGTTCCATTACTCTATTTAGCTCCACAATCCCTGCGTTCTGTTCCGGGTGTGTTAGTGGCTCATGGTTACTCTGGTTCAAAACAATTGATGCTGGCTTATGGTCATGTGTTAGCTCGATCGGGATATGCGGTGATGCTTTGGGATTGGGATGGACATGGCGCAAATCCAAACCGCTTAGAGAATAATTCACTCAGACGCAACTTTGAAACGGCATGGAACGCCCTCGCTCAACAGCCTGAAGTCGATGCAACTCGTTTAGCAGTAGTTGGACATTCAATGGGCAGCGGAGCCGTCATGGATGCTGCGATCGCTCATCCTGGTGACTTCTTTGCAACCGTTGGCATTTCTCCGACAGGTGCAAATGTGACACCAGAAAGACCTCGCAATCTACAACTACAAGCGGGAAGCTGGGAAGGGGGATTTATTCGCAACGCTGAACGGATTCTTCAGCAAGCAGGCGGCACTAATCCAGATGTTAAATACGGTAGAGGTCGCGAGTTTGTTTTAGTTCCGAATGTTGAACATATTACGATCTTGTTCAATTCAGTCAGTCATACTGCGACACGGGACTGGCTCGATCGAACGTTTGGCAGTCAGCAGCAAAGTTCTTATGTCGATCGACGAATGCTCTGGCAAGCTGTTCATTTAATCGGCTGGTTAATGGTTCTCACCGCAGTAATGCCTAATTTGCAGATTGCAACTTCAGCAATTTCAATTTCCTCATTGCAGCGTTGGGGTGGCTTGCTCTTGTCTTCAACGGTTCCAACGGCTGGATTAGTATTGCTCGATCGCATTACCGATTTACAAACGCTTGGCGGAATTCAAGTCGGAGGCGCAGTCGCGCTCTGGTTCTTAATTGCAGGATTGCTCTGGCTTGCTGTACTGCGTCAAATCCCGCAATTCAATCTGAGAAAACTGCTTCTTGGAATTGGCGTATTTACAGTGCTGTGGATTGCTGTCGGAGCAATGGCACAGTTTGTTTGGTTGCAATCGGTACTCATTCCAGAGCGACTCTTGATCTGGGGAATGATTGCGATCGCCTCTCTACCCTGGTTTTTAGGCAGCGAAATTGCTCAATCAAAACCACGCATCATTTGGGGAATTGCTCAAAGTGTTGCTCTAATCGGTGGCTTTGTACTGGTACTACAATTTTTGCCGCAGCTTGGATTTATGTTTATCTTGCTGCCGCTGTTTCCGGTACTACTCACTGTGTTAACAATCGTTGCTACTCAAGTACGAGAAAGTTGGAGTGTTGCGATCGCGAGTGCCTTGTTTTTCGCATGGTTACTCGCAGCCGGGTTTCCCCTCGCTTAACTCCAACTTTTTCTAAGCTGCTTCAAAGCGAGAAGGATTGTCTTGCACTTTCTTCAGCAAACCGCGCCGTTCAGCGTGCTTGGTGGTGATTGCAACACTTCTTCTTGCTTTGGAGATTTCAGCCGGATCGAACTCATCGTAGAGTTGATTAATCAAATCGTCGATCGATAAAGCACTTTTCTCATCTGCCAGCACTTGCAGGATTGCATCCATCGGCTTCGTACCTTTGAATTTTGCTTTGAGTTTTGCAGCATCGAACGCATTCTTGCTCGATGATTTGGGTGCAGGCGACGATTTTGCTTTAGGGGTCGCTTTCGGTTCAGACTTTGCAGCAGGTTTCGGCTCAGTTTCGCTGGGCGTAGTATCACCGAGCAGTGAATCGATATAGTTGAGAACGCGATCGATTTCTGCTTCTGCTTCTTTCGTCACGGTCTCGACAATCGTTTCTTGTTCGCTGAGTAAGCGATCGCGAGTCTGTTCGAGTTCTGCTTTGAGAGTGTCATTAAGGATAGTAGGCACTGTTAATTTCCTTGATTTGAAGCGCGTTACTAAAGATTGTAGTGCTAACCGCCGCTTTTGATGATCGAATCTTTAAAAGCATTTACCAAACTGCTAATTCTAGTAATTAGTTCGACTAATACAAATAAGGTTGCTCGTGCTTGCTTTCAGGCGTTTTAGCGGATTTTGCAGCTTAAACAGGTTTGCTGTAGATTAGTGCAAAGAATCTTTTACCCGATCTTAACCTCTGAGTAGTAAATTCCTGCTAAGACTGAGGCGAGTATCTACTGGAGTTCTACTTTATGCCGATGAAACGCCGGAATTTTCTCATCTTTCTGGGTGCTGCTGCTGGAACGACTGCGGTTGGAGCTTTGATTAAGAACGCTCAGAAGTTTTCCATGCCCTTTCAATTGGCAGAAACGACACTTTCTCATCTCAGTTTCAAGCCAATTCCTAGTCCGATGGCACTGTTAACAGATGTGAAAAGCACTGCACCGACAGAATTTGAAATTGTTGATGATCTGATTGTTCCGGAGGGTTTTTCCTACCAAGTGATCGGAGCTTGGGGAGATAAAATTGGCGATTCTCGGTTCGGCTATAATAATGATTACCTCTCATTCGTTGAAACGGCTCCAAACGAAGGCTTCCTGACGATCAACTTTGAGTACATCAGTGCTATTCCTTGGTTGCAATCCTACTCGCAAGTACTAGGAAAAGAACTTCCAAGAGCTGCTGTCGAAAAAGAACTGCAAAAAGCAAAAGGGAAGGGTGTCAATGCGTTTGCGCTTCCTGAGAAAAGTCCGCTCAAAGCTCAAATTAGAACAATTAGTAAAGAAGCATTAATTGATCAAGGCTTGGGAGTCATTTCGATTCGCAAAAATGCAGACGGGAAATGGGAGCGAACTTTCTCAGAGTTCGATCGACGAATTACCGGAATTTCAGGACTAGAAGATGGTCGCTATTTAAGCTGTACTGGATCTGCAAAAGCTGTTTTCCAGAAAAAGAAGGGCAAAGGATATCTTGATCAATTGGGCGATCGTATTATTGGAACCTTCGGCAACTGTGCAGGTGGAACGACTCCTTGGGGAACTGTTCTAAGTGCAGAAGAGAACATTCAAGTACAAGTTCCTGATCCGGTGTATGCCGATGGAACTTCGTTTCTGCCGAGTGAAGTGGCGTTTACGATCGACGATGAGGAAGTCTCAGGTCAAGGAAACGTTTTCGGTTTAGCAGGCAATAAATACGGATGGATTGTAGAAGTTGATCCATCTGATCCGAAAGATTTTGGGACAAAACATACTTGGCTCGGACGCTATCGTCATGAAGCTGTTGGAGTTCGAGTAGAAGCAGGAAAACCGCTTGCTTTTTATTCAGGATGCGATCGACGCGGTGGACATATTTATAAGTTCATTAGTCGCGATCGAGTGACTAATCCAAAAGACAAGGCGAACTCACGTTTACTAGCGGATGGAATGCTTTATGCTGCCAAGTTCAATGCAGACGGTACAGGGCGATGGATTGCACTCAACCCCAGTACACCTGTAAATCCTGAAGATCCAGCAACGGTCGTCGGCGGTATGATTACTTTGCCAAAACGTCCTGATGGTGGAGTGATGCCTGTTCGGAACAAAAGCTCGATCGAGCAATACAAGAAAAAATTCAAAACCTTGGGCGACCTCTACGAGGGCAATCCCACTGAAAAGCAGGGTGCAATCCTGATTGATGCTCACTATGCGGCTAATGCGTGTGGTGCAACTTGTACTGCCCGACCTGAAGATACTGAAATTGCTCCAGATGGTTCGTTGTACATTGCATTTACTTCTGGATCACCGGATAGTACAAATGGTGGACCTGACAAGCGAGTGTTCAAAGGAGCCAATGGCGAAGCACCTTATGAATATGGGTTTGTTATGCACCTGGTCGAAGATAACAATGCACCCGACTCAATGACTTTTCGATGGAAAATGATGGCAATGGGCGGGGAACCCACGACTGGAGGTGCAGGCTTCTCGAATCCAGACAATTTATTGATTGATCCAGATGGGCATGTTTGGATTGTGACCGATATGTCTTCGGATAAGCTGAATCAAGCTGTTCCGAAACGGACTGGTAAAAATGGAGTTCCGATCAGTCAATCAAATCTGCGGGGATTGTTTGGTAACAATAGTTTATGGTTTGTTCCAACATCGGGTGACAATGCTGGGAATGCTTACTTGTTTGCAATGGCTCCAATGGAAGCTGAACTCACAGGACCTTTTTTGAGCCACGATCGACAATCTCTGTTTTTAGCAGTTCAACATCCTGGAGAAACCAACGGGATTCGGCAGAATCTAAAGTCTGAGACGCGCAACTATGCGATGAAGACGACAGATGGAAAGGAATTTACGCAAACGCGCCAAGTGCCGATCGGCTCGAATTTTCCAGATAAGAAGGCGAATGCGGCTCCTCGACCTTGTGTCGTTGTCGTGACGAGAAGCGATCGACGAAATATTACTTCAACTTGATGAACGATGTGCGTTCAATGAATTGAAGAACTATAGCTGTAGCTATTTCAGTTAGGGCACTTCTAGAAGCCTCCCAGTCCCCAAGTTTGGGGAAGCAAGAGACTTGAGTATGCAGCATTGGAGGTTTGGGAACACCTCCCAGGATGTTCTAATCCGAACTTCTACTGTTATAAAGATCTTTAGAACTCTAAAGATTTCTTGATTCAAAGTCCCCCAAGTTTGGGGGATTTAGGGGGCTTTAGCCGATTCAACCGAAGCGAAACCAACTAGATACACAGTAGAATTCTTCTGGTATCACACGGTCGAAGCCAGAACTTGATTAGAAACAGCACGATCGCTTATTTCGATCTGACTCACCGGAACCAATTGCACCGCACAGGCTTTCAATTCGGGCTGTTTCGAGTCAGGACAAGCTGCATCATGCGTTAACGCATTCGCTTCTGCGTGATCTGCCCAGAGTGCGCCCCAGTGCATCGGAACAAAAACCGTTCCAGGCGTGATCGCTTTGGTGACTCTGGCAGGAAAACGCGCTGTGCCTCGACGCGATCGCACTTCGATCAGTTCATCGGCTTGAATTCCAATTTTTGCTGCATCTTTCGGGTGAATCTCGATGAATGGGTTGGGATACATTTGGCGAATTTTCTCAATCCGTCCGGTGCGGCTCTGAGTGTGCCAATGTCCATACAATCTTCCAGTGGTTAATACAAATGGATAATTATCGTCTGGAGGTTCTGCGAGTCCGCGTGAGTGAACCGATGAGAATCGCGCTTTGCCGTCTGGTGTGTGGAATTTGAGATCGGTATAGAGGCGCTTTGCTTTCTCGGTTTTTTGTGGCAAGGATTCAGCTTTATTAGAGAAAGGCCACTGTGTTGCACCCATTTCGCGGAGATAAGTGTGGCTTAGTCCGGATTGCTCACAAGGTCGATCGCGGGTGATTTGAACAAATTCAGCATAGACTTCTGCGGAATAGTTGAATGCGAATTGCTTGCGATACCCTAATCTGCGTCCGACTTCTGCAAAGATTTCCCAATCGGTTCGAGCTTCACCCGGTGCGACTCGAAACTGTGGGCATAAAGTAACCCGCCGCTCGGAGTTGGTCATCACTCCCGTTTTTTCGCTCCATTGTGTGGTCGGTAACAACACATGCGCATAGTCCGCCATTTCGGTTGGATAGTAACATTCTTGGTAGACCGTGAATGGCGATCGACGAAGGGCTGCTTTGGTACGCTCAATGTCGGGCATACTCACGGCTGGATTGGTTGCCGCGACCCAGAGCATTCCAATCTCTCCGGTCTCAAGTCCGGTAATCATATCCCAAGCGGTTCGACCGGGATTTGGAGAAATGGAACCTGCTGAAAGTTGCCAGAATTGTTCAAGTTGAGCGCGATGATCAGCATCTTGCACAAGTCGATATCCGGGTAATAGGTGCGAAAGTCCACCTGCTTCGCGTCCACCCATTGCATTCGGTTGCCCGGTGAGCGAAAAAGGACCTGCTCCCGGTTTACCAATTTGTCCAGTCAGTAAATGAAGATTGATAATTGATCGAACTTTCGCCGTTCCTTCTGAAGATTGGTTGATCCCCATTGACCACATGGAAATGACGCGCTTGGATTTGCTCCAATAGTGTGCAGCCGTCAGCAAATCAGTTTCAGCAATGCCACATCGAATGGCGACTACATCAGGCGGATAGTGTTTAACGACTTCTTTGAATTCTTCAAAACCGTTGGTGTGAGCCTCGATGAATGCTGGATCAACATCGCCCCATCGCAGTAATAAATGAGCGATGCCGTACATTAAATCGATGTCCGTACCTGGATTGATGGCTAAATGCAGATCAGCCGCTTCAGCCGTTTCAGTACAGCGGGGATCAACCACCACGAGCTTCACATTAGAATTCTTTTTGTGATAGCGACGGAAGCGATTAAACACGATCGGGTGACATTCCGCCGTATTCGTTCCAATCAGAAAGGCACAATCGGTTTGCTCTAAATCTTCATAGCAACAAGGTGGACCATCTGCACCAAAACTTTGAATGTATCCTGCAACCGCAGAAGACATACACAGCCGCGAATTTGCATCAAAATTGTTCGTTCCGAGGCAACCTTTCATCAGCTTTTGAGCGATGTAATAATCCTCAGTTTGGAACTGTCCTGAAGCGTACATCCCGATCGCATCGACTCCTTGTGTAAACTTCACCATGCGAATACGATCGACAATTTTCGTTAAGGCTTCTTCCCAACTCACCCGACGAAACGGTTCATCGAGTGAATCGCGCATCATGGGATAACGCAGGCGATCTTTGTGCAGCGATTCCGCGATCGTGGCTCCTTTGACGCAGACCATTCCTTGGCTTGATGCGTGAGTGCGATCGCCTCTAACATTCCATATCGGTGTGCCGTCTTTGTCGCGGTTGACGGCTTTTCCCGGTATTGCAGGCGGCAGTACCTCTAAGCCGCAACCGACCCCACAGTAGGGGCAGAGCGTTTTAGTTGGTTCAGCCATGACGGTGTTCTCCCTTATGTCTCAAGTTCTGCTGAGTAGCGTTATAAGACTTGTAGTTGTTCACAGGCGGTCGTTTGAAGTAACTGCAATCCGCTTGCAGTGTAAGTATAAATCTCTAGTAGCCCTTCTGGTAAGGCTTCAAATATAAATTTCTCACCAGGGAAGACAATTCGATCGAGGGATAGCTGTGCGGTTTTTTGCAATTTAATGTGTTGAATGGCTTTTGAATGGTTGATGTAGTAGCAGAGGATTGAGGGCATAGCTCTGAGGGGATCACCCGTAAAGAGGACAAGTCGAACCGGGAGCGTAAAGCGGTTATGGGGTTCATCTTTGAGAAAACGAAATCCCCAACACTGTTCATTCTGTGTAGATGATTGAGAATCGAACTGTGTTGAGCGTTACGGGTTGACGATTTTAATCATAGTTTCCCAACCTCAATCCAATGCTCTTACGAGAAGAAAAGTTACAAGCTTAGATCAGTAAATGTGAGAAGATCGTTCTGGGACAGGTGTTTTGGTGTTCTTGTTGTTGTATAAAACAGTTATCTCGATCGATGAAAGTAGCGTATCCAAAAATATTTCTATTTCGGTGCGATCGTATTGAATGTATACAGTATTTTGTTTACTTTCTACGATCGCACTGATATTCACTTAATCGTCATCATGTGCATAACGACCAAATAAGAAGTCGAGCGCTTGGTTTCTCAAGGTGTAGTACTGTGGATCTTCCATCAATGCCGCTCGATCGCGTGGACGAGGGAACGGAACCGTCATGATCTCACCAATGTTTGCCGCAGGCCCATTAGTCATCATCACAATGCGATCTGCAAGGAACAGCGCTTCATCAATATCATGTGTAATCATCATGACGGTCACTTTATGCTGTGCCCAGATTTGCAGAAGTTCTTCTTGCAATTCTTCTTTAGTAATCGCATCTAACGCGCCAAACGGTTCATCGAGAATCAGCACCTCCGGATAGATAGACAATGCACGAGCGATCGACACTCGTTGCTTCATCCCACCTGAAAGCTGTCCGGGCTTTTTGTGTGCTGCTTCTTCCAGTCCGACCATTGCTAAGTGCTGATTCACGATCTCAGTTTTGT
>JADEXW010000659.1 GCA_015206935.1 Pseudanabaenaceae cyanobacterium LEGE 13415
AATCAATCAACTGATTCTGACTTACAATCAGCAAGCTCAAGAAGGAATTACACAACTCCGAAGGGTCGAATTTGGGCTATTTGGATTATTGCTATTAATTCTCTTACTCGAAGGGATTCTAGTGTTTCGTCCCGCCGTGGATAAGCTGCAAACGGCTTTGAATGAATTAGAAATTGCGCTTTCTACGTCTCAAGAAACTGCCGCTGAACTCGCAGCCGAACAAGCTCAATCTGAGCGGTTATTGCTGAACATTTTGCCAAGCCCGATCGCTGAACGGCTCAAATGTTCCTCGGAAACGACTCAACCGCACATTGCAGATGGATTTGGCGATGTCACTGTTCTGTTTGCAGATATCGTCGGCTTTACAGATATTTCTGCCCGAACCTCCCCGCAGGAACTCGTTTCATTGTTGAATCAGATTTTTTCTCGATTTGATCGATTAGCAGAACATCACGGATTAGAAAAAATTAAAACGATCGGCGATGCTTACATGGTTGTGGGTGGCTTGCCGCATCCGAGTGACGATCATGCGATCGCAGTTGCAAATATGGCGATCGATATGCAGGAAGCCATTAACCAATTCAATCTTGATACCGGAGAAGCGTTTAGTATTCGCATTGGAATGAACACAGGAGCCGTTGTCGCAGGAGTCATTGGAATCAAAAAATTCATTTATGATCTCTGGGGCGATACCGTGAATATTGCCAGCCGAATGGAGTCTCATGGCGTTGCGGGTGGCATCCAAGTCACCGAAGCAACTTATAAACGATTAATTGATACACATTTTTTTGAACCGCGTGGAGTCATTCAGGTTAAAGGACGCGGCGAAATGGCAACCTATTGGTTGAAAGGTAAAAAACAACTCGTTCCTACCCTTTAAGGATCGTGGATTAAATAAGCTCGGCGATTGAAATCGATTTTACTTGAGCTTGCTGAGGTGTTTCGTACTAAGTTGCAAGCACTCAACCAAATGGATGTGTTAGCATCAGTCCAAATACGCACGTCTTAGACAATCCGAATGGGAAAGGTTCTGGTACTCAATGCCTCCTACGAACCGCTCAATATTACCAGTTGGCGGCGGGCAGTTGTACTGCTAATCAAAGGCAAAGCCGAGCAAGTCGAGCATAACGGAAAGATCATTTATTCGGGGTTTCCACTCCCCACCGTGATCCGTCTGCGCCATTATGTGCGCGTTCCTTACAAAGAAATTCCGCTCACTCGGAAGAATCTCCTGCACCGAGACGGACACTCCTGCCAATACTGCGGCTATGCCGGGGACGATCTGACCCTGGATCATGTGATTCCGCGATCGAGAGGCGGGGGCGATTCTTGGGAAAACATTGTCACCGCTTGCGTCCGCTGCAACGTCAAGAAAGGCAATCGTACCCCAAAAGAAGCCGCAATGCCACTGCGAAATCCGCCTCATCGTCCGCACAGTAGCCTCTACTTTGAAGTGACGAAGCATGTTAAAAACGGCGTGAATCAGGAATGGCAAAAATATGTCATCGGGGGAGTCCGCGAAGAATAATCTTTTGGTAAGGATTTCCTGACTCAGTTCGGTATTCTCTCTGTCCAATGAGGGAAACTGGACAAATCGCTGTGCCGTTTTTTGAAGTTTTTTGCGAAGATCAAGAAGTGCCTTCGATCGAGTGTCATGCGATCGATCAGGCTGGTTCTATTTTTTCGCACAACCTCAAGTATGCAATCCGATTCAACTGTGCCATTCACTTCACTCATTACAATGGAACCAGACTCCGGCATTTCTGGGCTGAATCCAACTGAACTCCACCCTGTTGAGGTCTCGAAACCCTCGAATGGCACGAGTTACGACCATCGAGGACGCTTTCCCTACGATGTGATGCGGTCTGCGGAACAAGAACAGAAAATCGAAGCGTTTCGCCAAGTTCTAGAACGACATAGAGGCGATCGACAGTTAATCATCCTACAAGACTTTCCCGATCCTGATGCACTTTCTTCTGCCTGGGCGTACAAATTAATCGCTCAAAAGTTCGAGATTCAAGCTGAAATTGTCTACGCTGGAACGCTTTCACATCAAGAGAACATTGCTTTAGTTAAATTAACCGCACTGCCGCTTCAACGTTTAACGACTCAAACTGCAAAAACAAAAGATTTCTCAATTTACAAAGGTTGTGTGCTGATTGACAACCAGGGAACTACGAGCCAGCTTCTTCCGTCAGTGCAGCAGGCGAATATCCCGATTACGGTTGTGATCGATCATCACAGTATGCAGGATGACCTTAAGGCTGAATTTGTTGATATCCGCTCTTACACTCGCGCTACTGCAACGATTTTGACGCAGTACATTCAGGCGGGATTGTTGAAGTTTGATACGAGTACAACTGAGCATGTGAAATGTGCCACTGCATTGATGCACGGTTTACGATCGGATACGAATCGCTTAATGCAGGCACAAGAAGAAGATTTCCTCGCCGCTGCATTTTTGAGCCGTTACTATGACGCGCAGTTATTGAACGCGGTCATGCAGTCGTCGCGATCGAAACAAGTGATGGATGTGATTGAACGATCGCTGAAAAATCGAACCGTTCATAACAACTTCTCGATCGCGGGAGTTGGCTATTTGCGATATGACGATCGAGATGCGATCCCGCAAGCGGCTGATTTCCTTGTCACTGAGGAGAACGTCCATACCGCAGTCGTTTATGGAATTGTTCATGACGAAGATGAAGAACTCGAATTTGTTGTGGGATCGCTCAGAACCAATAAATTGACGCTTGATCCGGATGAATTTATCAAAGAAGCGTTTGGGCAAGATGCTCAGGGGCGCTTTTTTGGGGGTGGTCGATCGCAAGCAGGGGGTTTTGAAATCCCGATGGGATTTCTCTCAGGATTTACCGAGAATAGTGAATATGCCAAAACAAAATGGTCAGTGTTCGATGCTCAGGTGAAACAGAAATTATTGCGCTTGGTGAATCCAGAACAGAACTATCCGAAGGGAGTCAATTAATCTAAAGCAAGAAGTCTGTAGAGCGGAAAATCGAGTAAAGATCCAAATATCCTTATTTGGTTCGATCGCTATGAAGCTCTATCTCATTCGACACGGACTCGCAGGACAACATGGTGACTATTCCAATGACGACGATCGTCCCTTAACTTCAGAAGGCAAGCGCAAGACCGACCAAGTGG
>JADEXW010000660.1 GCA_015206935.1 Pseudanabaenaceae cyanobacterium LEGE 13415
GGTAATAAAATACCAACCATTAGCGGCATAATCCCACCCTGGTTTACGGGCGGATTCAATTCGATATTTGTTTTTGTACAGGGTCATCGTTGCTTCCCAATGCAATGTTTTGCAATTTGCCACTGACCCTAAAATGCCCGTAATTGGTAATGCGATCGCCGTTTCTGATCATTGAATGAATCTTTGCGATCGCACATTTCTCAAACCAATATGCGATTCGCGAAACTATTTCCCACTCTGAACCTCTTCTAACGGCTGCTTTAGTTTCCAAGTCTGATCCTGCGACAATTCCAAAATCATTTGATGATATTTCGCCAAGGTCGATCGATGTCCCACACTTAAGAACGTCGTACCAATTCGCTCCAGATGTTCATACAGTAGTTCTTCGTTTGCCTGATCTAAAGCACTGGTCGCTTCATCGAGAATTGCGTAATTCGGTTTATTCAACAACAATCGAGCAAAGGTAAGCCGCTGTTGTTCTCCCAGTGATAAAACATCTGACCAATCTTGTTTTGCCTCGAAACCACCAAATCGATCGACTAAATTCCCCAAGTTGACTTGCTCTAAGATCTTTTGAAGTTGCTCATCTTCGATCTCAAGTTCAGGATTCGGATAAAGCAACTGATCGCGCAAAGTTCCTAACACCATATAAGGACGCTGCGGCAGAAAGAGAACTTGATCCAAATTCGGTCGAATGATTGTTCCTTCGCCAGCATTCCACAAGCCTGCGATCGCTCTTAACAACGAGCTTTTCCCACACCCACTTGCACCCATGACTAATAAACCTTGCTGTTCAGGAAGTTCGATCGATAAATCTCGAACTAGGGTACGTTGGCGGTTCGGAGTTAGTAGCGTCAGATGTTCGATCGCAAGTTTGTTTTCTTCGATCGTCTGAATTGTAGGCTCTTCTGAATCTTGCTCCTGTTCAAGAAACGCTGCAAAGCTATACAGCCGACTAATGCCCGCCCCAAAAGTTGTTAATGCTTGGAATCGAGCAACAACTACATTCAACGAGAAAAAGACGCGAATAAAAGCCCCTTGAGCTTCGGTCACTTTGCCGACTTCCATCTCTCCTGCAAAAATCGCAGGTGCAACCACTAGCGCAGGCAGAATGAACGGGATAAATTCATAAGCATTCGTTAAAACATTCAGATTAAGTTCCCAAATTAACAATCGTTTGACGTTTTCAAAGACTTCTAAAAAGCGAGATTTCACCTGGTTCGATTCTTGATCTTCTCCTCGGTAAAATGCGATCGCTTCTGCATTTTCACGAATTCGCACCAAGCTAAATCGAAAATCTGCTTCTTTCTTCAGTTGCTCAAAATTCAATCGTACTAAGGGTTTACCAAATACAAACGTCGTGACCACTGTTCCTGTAACTGCATACAGCACAAGAAAAATCACTAACGGTTTAGAAATGTTCCACAGCACACCGCTAAAGGCAATCACAGACAGTACCGATTCAACGAGAACTAGCAGAAAGGTCAGTGATTCTTGGGTAAAACTCCGAACATCTTCTGCAATCCGTTGATCAGGGTTATCAATTTCAGGATTTGCAGTTAGCTCATAGTAAGCTCGATCGCTAAAATAATTCTCGACAAATCGCGTGGTTAACCATTTTCGCCACTGTAAACTTAAGCGATCGCGTAAATATCGATAGCCTGCCAGCAATGGGGCATAAACTACCAGCACCGCGATAAAGATGCTCACAGTTTGCCAGAATCGCGCTTCATCACGGGTAGACAACGCCGAGATTAATACACCGCGTTTGTTGTTCAAAATCACGCTCAAGCCCGTATAAGCCAGCAAAAACAATACAACTCCGAACAGTAAGCCGCGTGCTTTCCATTTCTCATCGCCTTGCCAATACGGTTTTGCGATCGTCCAAAATTGCTGAAATACTTTGAAGTTCAATCGATCCATCTTTTGCCCTAGAAATGCTGTCAGTTTTTCTAGATTAAGAAAATCGATCGCGCCTTGTAACCCGCTACAAGACGGAAGCTGATCTTTTATGTCGATTTACTGCGTACTATTAAGAATCATTCGAGGCACGATGGTATCAATTCGCTCGATCGCTTGATTTCATCAGCCTTACCGCTGTTTAAACTTTTGTACGATCGCGTAACACATCACGAAGCAAACACCAACGCGATCGCGAACTTTGCGACAATGCAAAAGCAAATAGATCTGACCCTTCACCGCACAATAAGGGAGACACCGATATGAAATTAGCTTACTGGATGTATGCAGGGCCCGCACACATTGGCACACTCCGCATCGCCAGTTCTTTTAAGAATGTTCATGCGATCATGCACGCTCCCTTGGGCGATGACTATTTCAATGTCATGCGATCGATGTTAGAACGAGAGCGCGACTATACTCCGGTCACGACAAGCGTTGTCGATCGAAATGTTCTCGCTCGCGGTTCACAAGAAAAAGTCGTTGATAACATTACTCGAAAAGATAGTGAAGAACATCCTGATTTGATTGTTCTCACTCCCACTTGCACCTCAAGCATTTTGCAGGAAGATTTGCAGAATTTTGTCGAACGGGCACAGCTTGAAGCTAAGGGCGATGTGATGTTAGCGGATGTGAATCACTATCGCGTGAATGAGCTACAAGCTGCCGATCGCACTTTGCAACAGATCGTGCAGTTCTACATTACAAAAGCTCGGAAAAAAGGCGATTTAGTGACTGAGAAAACTGAAAAGCCTTCAGTGAACATCTTTGGACTAACCACACTTGGATTTCACAACAATCATGATGCAACTGAGTTGAAGAAACTCATGTCTGATCTGGGCATTGAAGTAAATGCGATCGTGCCTCAAGGTGCAAGCGTTCACGAGCTGAAAACGCTTCCTCGCGCGTGGTTTAACTTAGTTCCGTATCGTGAAACTGGATTGCTTGCAGCCCAATATCTTGAACAAGAATTTGGAACGCCGTATGTAGACATCACACCGATGGGAATTGTTGAGACTGCGCGTTGTATTCGCAAAATTCAGCAAGTAATTAATGCTCAAGGTGCAACTGTTGACTATGAATCATTCATTGATCAACAAACGCGATATGTGTCTCAGGCAGCTTGGTTTTCTCGATCGATTGATTGCCAAAACCTGACCGGCAAAAAAGCGGTTGTCTTTGGAGATAGCACTCACGCCG
>JADEXW010000661.1 GCA_015206935.1 Pseudanabaenaceae cyanobacterium LEGE 13415
GATGAAAGCTCGCTAAATGTCGAACGTATTTTGGCTCCATCACGGTATCTTTGGCTCCCGCAATGAAATAGAGCGGTTGAGAAAGTCGTGCGACCACTTGCGGTAAACGATGCACTTCCGCTTCTGTCGTCGAGTCTAAAAGCGTTCCCACTGCTGCTTCTGGATCAGCACTAACAAAATCAATCACTCGTTGCCGTCCCCACGATCGCTCGATCGCACTTGCGACATTCGCCCGTCTGAAGACCAAATCTAAACAAGGCACTTGCCGCAACCATCGGGGACGCAGTTTCACCATCTGTTGCCCTGCCGATCGAAATCGCTCAAACGCTTCTTTTAGATAAATTCCGCCACCCGAATTAAGACAAATTACGCCTTGAATCTGTTCTGGCATTTGATCGGCTGCCCAAAGTGCCACATAGCCGCCCAACGAATGTCCGATCAGCCACGCTTTAGGAATCTGTAATTCTTTTAGTAACAGTCCTAAATCTCTGGCATAAGAAAGTAAGCTGTACTGCGCGATCGTAGTTTGAGTCGCGATCGCTACTTTACCAGAATCGTGAATTTCAGAAATAGCAACATTCTTCCGAGGCTGGGATTGACCAAAACCGCGCAAATCATAAGACAAACACTGATACTCCTGAGACAATAGCTCGATCAGCGGTTGCCAATAATTGCGACTCAGCATCCAACCGTGGATAAACACGAGAACTTCTGGTTTTGAGGTGGGAGCCGTCAGATCGTAAGCGTGAGGCATTCCCGAAATAGGAAGGGTAGGCATAATTCCATCCTACCCTAAGGGATTGTGCAAGTGAATGTTTGCAGAAACACGATCGCAGGTCGCTCTACAAGGAAAATCACCTCGATCGCGGCTTCAATGCTTTAAGCTGGATCTAGCTTCTGTGTGATTTGTTGCTATGACGAAATCCGACTCTCCCACCCTCCGAGAAATCGCCAGCACATTTCGATTTGCAGGTTGGTTTAGCTTCTGGTTTCAGTTAGTGCTGGCAATCATTTCTGCTGTCATTTTGCTGTTTGCGTCGGTCTCGGTGCGAAACCCAGGCGGTAACAATCCAGGAACCGGAGTTGGAGTCGTATTAACAATCTGTGGGATTGCAATTTTAGGTTTTAATATGTTCTGGTCACTGGCAAAATATGTCGTGATCGGACGGCGACTGAACGGAGAACCCGCCGCAAGACCGAAAAAAGCAGAGGCAATTCAAACCATTCGCATCGGCTTGACTGCAAGTTTAATCGGATCGTTCTTGGCGCTTTTAGGAACACAAGCGATCGTAGGGTTGCTTGCAACAAAAGCATTAGGTCAAGGGGTGGGCGGATTTATTAACGTCGATCCGGCTCGATTTATTCAACCGATCGATATTTTTGTCGTTCAAGCTAGCGCTAATGTAATTTTGGCGCAGTTCGTAGCGATTTCGACTTCGCTCTGGCTCCTAAACAAAATGAGCAAACAGTAAGCATTAACGCGCCATCCAATCGAAAATTTGATTCAATTGGTCGATCGACACAAAGCCATATCGCCATAACACCATCGGCAACGTGCCCCGTTCTTGCTCACAGTGACGCAGGGCAAGCTCGATCGAGTCATTTGGAACGGCTAACTCTTCTTTGAGATAGCGAATTAAGTGCGAATCCTCTATCTCACAAACTTTCGGCTCATTCTGTATCTGCTCATTCGTTTCCGAAGATAAAACTGCCATTTAGACAACCTGGATTAGATAAATTGCTGAATTTCAGGGAATTCATACTATCACTAAAAACTAGCGTAAGTGTGTCACCCGGATGAAAAATCATAATTAAGAATTCTGTAATCACCGTTATAGGACTAAATTGCGGTTTCGATGTCGATCGAAAGTCGCAATCTGATTGATTGTGGGTGGAAATACGGCAAATCTGAGCGATCGAGCTATTTCGATACGGAGGCGCGATGAGTCGAGCGGGTCGGACAAATAGCGGAGATCGTTTTCACTAATTGCTCCGGTTCAACAGGCTTAGACAAATGTTGCTGAAATCCAGCCGCGATCGCTTGCTTTTGGTCGTAGTCTCCGACGTAAGAGGTGAGCGCGACTGCAACGATACTGCCCCCTTTTTCCACCGGACGCGATCGAATCTCCTGAATCAAATCGTACCCGCTTGCCTGTGGCATTCCAATATCGCACACGATCACGTCAGGTAATTCTTGATCAAGTGCCGCGATCGCCGCTTTTGCAGAGTCAACCGTTTGCACTTGCGATCCTGCTTCGCCCAAGACAAATGCTGCATAGTCGCGTGAATCTTGCGTATCATCCACGATCAAAATGCGTAGCCCTTCCAAAGTCGCATTTTCCTCAGAGGCGGATCGAGTCGGTGCAGTCGCTGAAACGGCTGCCCGTAGCGGTAATTTCACGGTAAAGGTTGATCCTGTTCCTGCGCCTTCACTTTCTGCCACGATCGTCCCCCCATGCAGTTCAACAATTTGGCGACTAATCGCCAGTCCAAGTCCCAACCCTCCAAACTGCCGAGTATTGGTACTGTCTTCTTGCCAGAATCGATCGAATACGCATTCTAAGGCGCTCGTTGCGATGCCCTTGCCGTTATCCTGCACGACGATTTTGGCATGACTCGAATCTTCGCTGCTTAGGGTCACTTTTACATGCCCACCTTCTGGCGTAAACTTCACCGCATTCGAGAGCAGGTTCCAGACGACTTGTTGTAACCGTCCGGCATCTCCTAAGACTTGTCCCACCTCCGCTTCGAGATCCGTTTCAATTTGAATTTGTTTTGCGTCTGCTGCGAGAGAAACCGTATCGATCGCGGATTCGATTACCGTTTTCAAATCCATTGCTGCCGTATTCAGCGCTAATTTTCCGCGCATGATCCGAGAAATATCCAGCAAATCTTCAATCAATTGAGCTTGCAGTTTAGCATTTCGCTCGATCGTATTGAGTGCCATCGAGGCTTTTTCTGGAGATAACTGCTGTCTCTGCAACAGCTTCGTCCAACCCAGAATTGGATTCAATGGGGTTCGCAGTTCATGGGACAGCACTGCGAGGAATTCATCTTTCACCCGATTTGCTGCTTCCGCTTGTTCGCGTGCCCGTTGCTCTCGCTGCAAGGCTAATTCCCGTTCTTCTTGAATCCGTTTGCGCTCAATAATTT
>JADEXW010000127.1 GCA_015206935.1 Pseudanabaenaceae cyanobacterium LEGE 13415
CCCCTGGATTGCCTGCAAATTGGGCTGGGCTGCCATCGGATGCCACCGTTGAACTATGAACTGCTGGAATAAAGGCAACTTTTACTTCATTGTTCAACAGCGACAGTTCACCGCCAAAATTTCCTTGAGTGTCAAAGGTCACGAGTTTTTCTGGATAGCCCACACTCACTAATGCTCGTCCTAAATCGAACGTGCTGACTAACGGCGCATTCGTTTTTTTCGCGATCGCAATGGCATCTCCCACATGATCAAAGTGTCCATGTGTCACCAAAATCAAATCCGCTCGATTCAGATTCGCCAAATCCGTTTTACCATTAGGATTCACTGGATTTGCGAGCCACGGATCAATCAGTAATACTTTGCCCGAAGGAGTCGTAAGCTTAAATGCGGATTGTCCATACCACTGTAATTGAGTTCTGCCAGCCGGGGCGCTTATGATCTGCGTGGTTGTACTGAAGATGAAAAGCGCGATCGCGACTGTCGCTGGAATCATCACCTGAAAAAATCGCTTAACGTTCATACCGATCTGTTGCTAGTTCGAGACATCGGATTTTAATCGAATTTCCGAGGTTCTACGGTGAAATTTGCCAATCTTTACGGTTGACAATGGAACGAAACCTTTGATCATGTCGTCGATCGAGCTATAATTTTGAACAGTTAAGCGCCTCTGATGCCCGATGTGAGTGGGTCTGCTACGAAAGTTCTTGATTAAGTGGTTTGCGGAGTCAAGGGATGAATCAGACGGTCGAAAAATGGTTAACGGTTGCCGCGCTTGCAGGTTGGATCACATCGTTGGGAAGCTTAGTCGCATTGGCGATTCGGGCTTCTTCCCCTGCGATCGCATCTCGACCTGTTCAAGCGGTGCATGTCTCTTCTCCGAATCGTCATCGCTCACCAGTGCCACCGATGCGGGATGTGGTGATGACCCAGATTCCAGCCGACACCTCGAAAGGCTACTGGGAAGAATCGCTAAATGCTCGATCGAGCAAGTCCACGCAGTGGGTAGAGCAGCGATCGCCCTAAAATTCCTGATAGGCTGAGGAGATTGAGCGTTCTCGAACTCTGTCATGATGAAGTTGACCACACGCGGACACTACAGCGTGAAGGCGTTACTGGATTTGTGTTTTCAGCCAGAATACGGACCTGCTTCGGTTAAATCGATCGCCGATCGACAAGATCTGCCTGCCCCCTATTTGGAAAAGCTCTTAATCGAAATGCGTCGAGCCGGATTGGTTCTCTCGATTCGTGGCGCTCAAGGCGGTTATCAACTCGCTCGACATCCCGCAGAAATCTCACTAGGAGAGATTCTTACCGCCGTCGGGGAAAGTGTCGAACCCTTGCCACGTCATACGCCTGATGATTCTCAGGCAGAAGATTGGGTTGCGTTTGGGATTTGGAATCGACTGTACAAAAAGCTGCAAGATGCGCTGTACAGCATTTCGCTAGAGGACTTATACTACGATGCACGCAGTTGGCAGGCATCTCAGGGAGAAGAGGCGAGCTTTGTGGTTTGAGACAGGCGGAATTTTAGTTGGGGCAGCAATGCTCGATTTTTGTATCGGCGATCCGTGGGGCTGGATTCATCCGGTACAAGTGATGGGCTGGTCGATCGAACAATTCAAGTCGATTGCATTTCGCGCTAAAAATCCGATCGTACTTCGGATTGCGGGAGTGATTTTGACGATCGCGCTCATTTTTGGCAGTGCTGCGATCGCGTCTGGAATTGTAGCGATCGCAAGCCTCATTCATCCGTTGTTTGGAAGTGCGATCGCAGTGATTCTCTTAGCCAGTTGTTTCGCTGGACGAAGCTTGAGAAAAGCAGCCGATCACGTTTTGGAAGCGTTGAATGATTTAGAGGAAGCGCGATCGCGATTACGATTGTATGTCGGACGCGATACTGAAAATTTAGCGAAACCCGAAATTCTTAGAGCCGTTCTCGAAACGGTGACTGAAAATGCTGTCGATGGTGTGATGGCTCCAATGTTTTATGCGTTGCTTGGAGCATTTACACCTGTGGGCAGTGTGGGATGTGCGATCGCATTTAAAGCCGTGAGTACTTTAGATTCAATGATCGGCTATCGAGAAGCACCATACACCGATTTCGGTTGGTTTAGTGCCAAAACCGATGATGTTCTGACTTGGCTACCCTGTCGTTTAACCGTGTTTACGTTAGGCTTGATCTCTGGTCGTCCGTTTCAAGTTTGGAAAATCTGTCAGCGAGATGCCCCGAAAGATTCAAGTCCAAATTCCGGTTGGAGTGAATGTATCTATGCGGCAATTCTGGGTGTGCAAGTCGGGGGCGTGAACTATTATCGAGGCGTGGAGAAACATAAACCTTTGCTTGGCGATCCACTGCATTCGATTACGATCGACAAAATTCACCAAGCGATGACGTTAACGCGATCGTGCTTTCTGATTTGGTTATTGATTGGGTTAGTGCTGCTTTATGTCATTTGAAGGGTTATACGCAATTCTGGGCGCGATCGAGCCGCATTATCAATCGCAAGAACGCCAACAGCTACAGCGCATTCTGGAGATTTGGAGCGAGATTGTGAATGAATCGACAGCGAAGAATGCTGTTCCAACGACAATTCAGCGCAACATTCTAGAAGTCGCAACCTCTAGCTCCGTTTGGACACAGAATTTAGTGTTTCAGCGTCCGATGATGTTGAAAAAGATTCGGGAGCAATTATCGATCGATTTAAGTGACATTCGATTTTCAACAGTTCAATGGCGACCTCCACAAACTGAAACGCCCCTCGAATCTGATCCTTGGCAAAGTCATCCGAGCCGATTACCAGAAGATTCTCCAGAGGTTCAGACTCAGTTAGCGTTGTTTAGCACTGCGAAAAGTTCATTCGATCGATGGTCATCGATCGTCCAGAGTCGCGCTCAACATTTACCGCTTTGTCCGGAGTGTGGCAGTCCGACTCCACCGGGAGAGCTTCAACGTTGGTCGGTGTGTGCGATTTGTGCGGCGAAACGTTAGGGGATTGGAATCTGAGATACACTTAACGGCAAGTTTGATAAAGCTTATTTGCCTCATTTGTGAGGTTGGGAAGCTCCCTAAATCCTCCACAAGTTACCGTGTGTACACAAACCGTTTTTGCTTCGATGAAATCGGCTAATGCCCCCTAAATCCCCCATTCTGGGGGACTTTGAGCAAGAAAGATTTCTCCAATTCCAGAGTGCTTTCCACCTTCAAAGTCCCCCAAACTTGGGGGATTTAGGGGGCACAATCCGCCCACAACGAAGCGAAATCCCGATTTACAACCGTCGATCGCTCAATGCTTAAGAACGCTTCATTCAAGGTTCTCACAATCTTTCTAGGCGGATGGATCTTCCTCAACCTCCTCGCCCAGTTTGGTGCAGAAATTCTCTGGTTCCAAGAAGTTGGCTATCTTCCCGTTTTCTTACTCAGAACTGCAACCCAAGGATTGTTATGGCTGATTGTTACTGGAAGTACGATCGCTTATTTTCTCTTCAATCTCAGAGCCGTCGAACGGCTAAAAGACGACACCAAAGCTGCGGATACTATCTTCTCTCTCAAACTCAGAAGCTTACTTCCAGTCACCATTGTTCTAAGTGCTTTGATCGGCTCAATGCTAGCTCACTATGGTCAACTAGCTTGGCGATATTGGCAAAGTGAGCTTGCGACAACAGTTTCATTGTTTAATCTGGGTGCAATTTGGCAAATCGGTCAGCAGATTAGTACGAATCTTTGGTATTGCGGAATTGCGATCGCGGTAACACTCGCTATTTTGATCTATCCGCAATTTCTTCTCAGTGCGATCGCAGTTCTCTTAAGCATTCTTCTAGGATTTCTTTTATCACAGCGTTGGATCGCGGTTCTGCAATTCCTCAATCCGACTGCGTTTAATGCAACAGAACCCTTGTTCGATCGAGAAATTAGCTTTTATATTTTCACGCTTCCAGTTGCAGAATTACTCTCCCTGTGGCTTGTTGCATTGTCCTTGTATGGTTTAGTATCTGTTGCTCTCAGCTATCTACTCGCAAACAATAGTTTAAGTGAAGGGCGCTTTCCAGGATTTTCATCTGAACAACAGCGGCATCTCTTCGGAGTGGGTAGCTTATTCATGTTTGCTGTTGCCTTTAGCTATTGGCTGAGTCGCTATGAATTGTTATATTCCCCGCGTGGAGTCGCTTATGGCGCAGGTTATACCGATATTCATGTTCAGCTACCCGCTTATATTGCACTTGGAATTACAGCATTTGCGATCGCGCTTTATCTGTTGGTGCGTTGGATCTTCTGGCGACCTAAATCCAAACGCCGTCGCTGGATTGGTTTGGGCTTAACCGTTTATAGCAGTGTTGCAATTCTCAGCATTGTTGTGCCTGAAGTTGTGCAGTATTTGATTGTTCAACCGAATGAATTAGTGCGAGAACAACCCTACATTGAAAGAGCGATCGCACTGACTCGACAAGCCTTTGGACTCGATGCGATCGATGTTCAAACGTTTAATCCACAAGGACGACTTAGAGAAGCAGATATCGAAGCCAATGCGCTAACGATCCGAAACATTCGACTCTGGGATCAAAGACCGCTGCTGGACACGAATCGACAACTGCAACAGATCCGACTGTACTATCGATTTCCCGATGCAGACCTCGATCGATACACCTTACAAACTGAAGCTGCCACACAAAGACCGAGTGCCCCCAAAAGTCCACAACCTGATTCACCTGCCTCCACAGAACGCCGCCAAGTTCTAATCGCCGCAAGAGAATTAGACTATAGTGCTGTGCCGGAACAAGCTCAAACCTGGATTAATCGCCACTTAGTCTACACTCACGGCTATGGTTTTACGCTCAGTCCGGTTAACACTGTTGGAGCAGGTGGACTCCCCGAATACTTCGTCAAAGACATCGGAGATACCAACGGTGGCGCATTAGTCACATCCAGCGAAGCGATTCGTGCCAGTATCCCGATCGGGCGACCTCGAATCTACTATGGCGAAATCACAGATACGCATGTCATGACGGGAACGCGCCAACGAGAATTAGACTATCCGAGCGGTAGTGATAATACTTACAACAGCTACGACGGACAAGGTGGAATTGGGATTGGTGCTTGGTGGCGACGGGCTTTGTTTTCGATGTATCTGAAAGATTGGCGATTGTTAATCACACGCGAATTTTTACCAGAAACGAAAGTGCTTTATCGCCGGAATATCAATCAGCGAATTCGAGCGATCGCGCCTTTTCTTAGATACGATAGCAATCCTTATCTTGTTGCTGCGGATGCAACTCCGACTGTTAAAAATCCGAACGAGAACTATCTTTACTGGATTGTAGATGCTTATGCAACGAGCGATCGATATCCTTATTCTGAACCGACCCAAGACGGAATTAACTACATTCGCAACTCTGTCAAAGTCGTCATTGATGCTTATAACGGCAGAGTGAATTTCTATGTTGCTGATCCCACTGATCCAATCATCAATACTTGGTCAAAGATCTTTCCGACCTTGTTTAAACCCTTAAGTGAACTTCCAGAACCCTTACGGCAGCATATTCGCTATCCAGTAGACTTTTTCAAAATCCAATCCGATCGACTCATAACCTATCACATGACCGATCCGCAAGTGTTCTACAATCGCGAAGACCAATGGAAAATTGCCAGTGAAGTCTACGGAAATGAATCGCGTTTAGTAGAACCTTACTATCTGATTACCAGTTTGCCGACGGTTCCGTTTGAGGAATTTATTCTCTTACTACCATACACGCCGCAAGCGAGAACAAATTTGATTGCTTGGTTAGCGGCTCGATCGGATGGTGAGAACTATGGACGATTGTTACTCTATACTTTCCCGAAAGAACGATTAGTGTATGGCCCTGAACAGATCGAAGCTCGAATCAATCAAGATCCAGTGATTTCACAACAAATTTCACTCTGGAATCGTCAAGGATCGAGAGCGATCCAAGGCAATCTCTTAGTTGTCCCGATCGAACAATCGCTGCTTTATGTTGAACCGATCTATCTCGAAGCAGAGCAAAATAGTTTACCGACTTTAGTTCGAGTGGTGGTGGCTTACGAGAATCGCATTGTCATGACTCCCACACTAGAAGAATCGCTTCGGGCAATTTTTCGTCCGGATGTGACTCCTGCGCCTGCGATTATTCGTCCAGTAGAGCCGCCTGCTGGAACTGAGTAAAGTCATTTTGCGCATCCTGGATGAAGTTTGCGTGATTTTTACCGATTCGCTGAATTCACCTTGGTAAAATGACATGAACAGCATTTTATAGCCGTACCCATTTCAGTTAGGACACTTCGAGGAAGCCCCCCAGCCCCCAATTCTGGGGGAGCAAGAGTCTTGAGCCAACAGAATTGGGGGTTCGGGGGTAATTCCGAGATGCGTCCGAATCTAAGCTTCTACTGCTATAGCTCTATTGTTGATGTTCGCAACTTCAGAAACTTAAGAATCAGGGAATTTGACGCAGCCTACCCGGTTGAGTAATTTGTTCCGCGTCACTGTTGTATGACTTTTACCTCTAAAAAAACTGCGAGTGCTTCAGGAGTTGAATCCTCTCGCGCTAAACGCCTCTGTCGGATTGTGGGTCTTGCTTGTCTGATTGCTTTTCTCGTTGATTTTCTCGTCATCGTTTTCCCTGTCAATGTTGCAGAAGCAAGCTGGCGACTCGGAACATTACAGCAAATTGGCGATCGCAGTATTGTCGTATTGCTCGGATTAGCGCTCTTAATTTATGGAGCCGAACAGCGAAAAACATTACGATCGCTTTCTCTCCTGTGTTTTACGATCGGTGTTTCTTTTCTATTATTCTGTCCCGTCGTCGCCCAAGATAGTCTCACGTTACAGCGACAAGCTCTCGATCGAATTGGCGCTCAATCGACTCAAATCAGTTCCCGCTTGCAAGCGATTCAAGAAAATCCGAATGCTTCAGCAAAAGTATCTCCAGAACAATTAGAACAAGCTTCTCAGCAACTCAACGCCCGAACTGAATCTGCAAAACAAGCTGCAAATAACAGCATTTTCAAAAGTGGTTTTTTAAGTGTTGGAAACTTCGCTGTGATGGGTGTTGCGCTCTTAGTTTTGGGGCGCTATGGGCTGTACTTGTTTAGACACTGATGCGTAAAGAATATTTGGAACTGCGATCGAGTCTGCGATCAATTCACAATTGGATTCTATTGCTCGGTGCAACGTTCGGGATCGGTGTCTATCTTCCGACGCTGTTCGATCGCGCAATCCGAATCGACATCAGCGGCATTCCTCAGTTGATTCTAAATTTCACTTTCATTGGATTAGCGGTTCGCCAGTTGAGACATCAGCGAAATCTAAAGACCGAAACTGCGATCGAAGATCAATGGCTTGGAAGTGGTCTGATATTGGGCGGTCTTGTGATTTTTTATCTGTATTATCCAGCGATCGCACCTCAAGCGTTCGGCACAATGATCATTCTTGTGGGCGGAATTCTCAGCGATCAGGGATGGAAATTTTTGCAGCGTCACTGGATTGCGATCGCGCTTCTTGCCGTCAGTCTTCATCCAAATTGGGAACGAGTGGCGCGTTATATCTGGGGCATTTTCGCGCATCCGAAAGCTTTGGCGGAATTCATGGCATGGGGCGGAAGTTGGGTCTTAAAAGCGATCGGTCAACCTGTGACGTTACAGCAAGAATTCTTAGTGTTGCCGGGAGGAAGTGTAGAGGTTGCTCCCGGCTGTGACGGTTTTGGAATGTCTTTGGTGATTGTGATCTCTGCTGTGATCATTGGATTCGCGTATCGAGTGCGATCGAGCGCAATGATTCAATTAATTGCGATCGGCATTTCGATGGCTTTGACTTTGAATATTGTCCGCATTGCCGTAATGGTATTAGCAGCGGTGTACTGGGGAAAGGAATCGTTTGAATTTTGGCATGGTGCGATCGGGGGTCAGATCTTTTCTGGAATTCTGTTCACGCTTTACTACTACGCGATTCAACCGATTTTAGATTTTAAAAGAGTGTAGGAATCATTCTTCATTCCCCACTCCCTCTATCGTATACACATCAGTCTCTTGCGCTTCGTTGGGATCGGGTCACCCCTGCGGAGATCGGCGAAGCCACGGCACCCCCTAAATCCTCCAGATTTGGGGGACTTTAAGAAGGAGAAATTTCCAGAATTCTAAAGCTCTTTCTCACTTCAAAGTCCCCCAGAATGGGGGATTTAGGGGGCATTAGACGATTCAACCGAAGCAAAAACGACTTGTGTACAACACACGAATGCTTTCCTAGAATCGCAAAATTACACACAATTTCTACAATCTTTCTGGTGCAGAAACCTGCATTCCTGCGCTCATTTTTGCCGTCGGTTGACCCTCCGATCGTGCGGCAGGTGCAACTTGCGGCGCATTCAACTCACTCGATGAAGTCGAAGCCGCTTGATGTTGCGCTAACCAAACCAATCCCCCACTTAAAACCGCCGCATATCCCAGATATAAATGCACAGGCTTCAAGTCCATTCCACCCAGTCCGATCGAGCTTTTGCGCGGATGATACCAAGTGGGCAACACCGCTTTCACCGGATCAAACGTCGGCAATAAATCCAACAGTTGAGCGCTATCCAGATTCAGTGCCTTTGCAATTCGTTGAACAAATCCCCGCAAATACACATCTTCTGGCAAGTGCGCTCCGTGACCTGCCTCGATCGCTTGCAGTTGATGAACCGGAACCAGCGTCTTACTGTGCAATTCCGCGATCGACATCGATCGAGCCTGCCGAGCCGCCCGAATTTGTGCGCCCAATCTCGCTAAACACTCTTGACGACGTTGCTCAGTCTCAGATTGAGGCTTCTTCGGACGAACCGATTCAGCAGGTTTTGGTTCTGGTGCAGGTTGAGGCATCATTTCCCGCAACACCAATCGAATCGCTTCTCGTCCCACAGATTTGAGGCAAAATTGTGCAGAAGTGCCTTCAGGAACACTTTCTTCTAGGCTTTCTAAAGCACGTCGAAACACTTCACTGCGGTACAGTTCTGCTTCGAGTTGAGAGAGCAATGTGCGGAATCCTTCAGAAGATTCTTCGCCTGCTCCAGTCACACTGACCATCATCGAGTCTTGCGCTAACATTTCCAGTCCTCGCCAAAATCAAAAATTGCGATCGACTCCATAAAAAGTTCGAGCCATGTTTGCAAAAATACGCACAAACCTTTTACGCACGATTATTTCGTTCTTCCGGATCGGCTTAGGAAATCTGGATAAATTTGCGGAAATTATCCCAATTGATTTGCTTTACGTGCCCAATCTATATCTTTTGCAGTAATTCCTCCCGCGTCATGGGTCGTTAAGTCGATCGTGACTCGGTTGTAGACATTGAACCATTCAGGATGATGTCCCATCGCTTCAGACACCAGTGCCAGACTTGACATAAATCCAAATGCCTCCACAAACGACGGAAATTTGTATTGGCGATGCAGTTTTCCGTTCTCGATCGTCCATCCGTCTAATTGTTTTAATTCAGTTTCGAGTTCTTGTAGAGAAAGTGGAGACATGATGACACCTCTTATTTAGGAAACAGCCGCGATCGCAGTGTTAGCTTGACTTGATTTCGGAATTACATATTGCTTGATCAAACTGCTGAGTCGTTCAAACACCGTTTCTTCGTCAAACCCTCGACCGGATGCCGCTGCTTGTCGAACCAATTCTGCCAGTTTTGTGCGATCGCGATCTAATGCCACAATCTGATCGGCTAATGCTTGCTGATCATCCAAGGGCACGAACACGCCGCCGCCTTGTTCTGCGACTAATCGACGCGGATACAAACTTTCATAGCCTACCAGCGGCAATCCACACACCAAAGATTCAATCAAACATCTCGCGGATTCAGGAGTCTTGTGGCAGAACATGAACACATCTTGTTGCTGCATCGTGTCAAGCGTCGAAACATGATCGCTCACAAATCCAGTGAACGTGATCCGATCAGCAACCCCAAGCTTTTCTGCTAGCTGCTTCATGTCGTTGAGCAAATTGCCATCCCCGATCCAAGTCGCTGTAAAGTTGACCCCACGTTGATGCAATTGATCAACCACTTCGATCCAATCGATCGCGCCTTTCATTTCAGTGGCTCGTCCGGTGTAGCACAGTCTCAACGGTTCTCCTCGTTCAATTCGATCGAGCTTCATCGCCAATCGCTCCGCACTAATTTGATCCGATTTTTGCGAATGAACGTAATAGATTAAGCGAGGATTTCGACTCGATGGCGCATAAGCGTTATAGCAATCTTGACCCTGAAATAAGCCGAGATCCGCTTGTCGCATGAAATTCATGATGTAGCGCTCGATCATCGGAGCCTCAAGCGTGTCTTTAAGGCGGGTTTTGAGTTTGAGCGATTTATCTTCTTTCAACAATTTCCGAATCACTTCATGTTCCACGCGATCGGCTCGAATCGCATAAGACCGCTTCAATCGAATCGCTTCAGAACAGGCAACTCCCGCCCAGTCTCCGATCCAAACACAAGGCATGAGACAGAGATATTCACAAGTTTGCATCTTTTCGCTCAACAGCTTGCGAACGCTTTGATAATGACGCAGATAAGCCAAGGGTTTGAACGCATACGGCAAGGGAACAATCTCAATGCGATCGGCTTTGGGTAACTG
>JADEXW010000128.1 GCA_015206935.1 Pseudanabaenaceae cyanobacterium LEGE 13415
CTCGATCATGCGCTTCCAAAACGATGTCATACAGCGCCCGTTGCGTTGGTGAAAATTTTCCCGATGCCGACCAAGTTCGAGTAATATCCGAAGCCCATCCTGATTGAGCTTCCGCACCTACATCCGCAAGAATTAAATCCGAAGGCTCGATCGCATGATGATAATGTTCATTGTGCAAAACTTCGCCATGCACCGTGACAATGCTATTGTACGCACAGGTCATGTTATGCGACAGAATTACACTTTCCATTGCGGCTCTAATCTGCGCTTCAGTCTTCGCTTTCAGAGTGGCTCGCATTCCAGTCTGATGCGCTTCAATCGTGACCGAGAGTGCTTTCCGAATTTCTGCGATCGCGCTTTCATCATGAACTAAACGCAATTGTACGATCGCATCAGTTAACGCTGAATGATCCTCAACTGGAAATCGCCCAATTTCAGAAAGCGGATAAGCTTCATCGGCTCCAATTTCTGCGGCAAGCTGATCACGAGTTGGCGATTCTCCATGCCAAAGAGCGCTCGAAGGTTTTGGATCATCAACAAATAAAGTTAATCGATCGCCATCAATCCGCACCACAGCATTCGGCAAAGACAATCCTGCAAAGTAGAGAAAATGACTACTTGCCCGAAACGGATAAGTATTTGCTGGAAAATTACGAGACTTAAATTCTCCAGACTTCAGCACGACTGGAAAATCAATTAATTCTGAAAGTCGCTGTCTTCGAGATTTGAGCGTGTCAGCCAATCGACTCATGCGGGTTTCTCTGCTAAGACTCCATTTAAAAAGATATCGGCAATTCCCTCTGCCATCTCTTTCATTTCATTCGGAGAACTTCCCGGAGCCATAATCGTATCTTGACTGAATCCCGCGATCGTAAACATTCCCAAAAACACTCGCGCCACCATTCTCGGATTCATCTTGCGATAAATCCCCTGATCCATCGCGGTTTGAAAGAACGCTTCTGCTACATCGGTCATCTTATCCACAACTTCAGATTGAATACGATCGCGTAAATCTGGATGAAACTGCGCCTCCATAAAACAGACCTTAAAGAGATCCGCATTCTGGTGCAAATTGAGCATCCGTTTTCGCATCACTTGAGCGATCGCTTTATAGCTTCCCATTTCGCTCAATTCCGTCAGCAAATCGGTCAAAATCTCGATCCAGCCCTGAGTCGCCACTTCAATTAAGATTGCTTTTTTATTCGTGAAATGCCGAAACAGAGTTCCTTCCGCGACCCCTGCCTTTTCTGCCAAATCCCTTGTGGTTGTGCCATCGTAGCCTTGTTTCGCAAACAATTTCAGCGCCGCCTTCAGAATTCGAGTGCGGGTTTCCGCTTCAGCTTGTTGAGGCAACCGATTAGAGATGGGCATCGCAGTAGAGAACAGACGGGATCACATACATCGCCTGTTATTTCTATTGTGCAAGTGATCTTTCTCGACTGTGCCAAAGTGTCATAGAGTTTACAGATTTCAATCGAAGAAATTGCAGAGACTCAATCGATCTTTGAATTTTGTAATATTTCAAAAATTGTAGAAGCCTGATTGACGAAAGTGCGGCACATGCGAGACGCACCACACCTTTACAATTTACCCCCTTACAAATTCAATCCTTTAGACTAAGGCGAAGTCGATGAACTCGAAGGTTGCGTTGTTGCATTTCGGCTCGTCTTATTCAACGATCGCATCACTTCTCCGCCACTGGTTCCAGCCGGACCATTCGATCGAACTGTCAAAGCCCCATCAAAGTCATCCGCTGCTTTCGGAGATGTCTCCGATGCAGGCGAACCACTAGGCGATTCAGTTGGAGAACTCGGAGAACTTGGAGAGCTACTGGGTGATTCGATTGGAGAACTCGGAGAGCTACTGGGTGCGCTGCTCGGAGAACTTGGAGAACTTGGAGAGCTACTGGGTGATTCGATCGGAGAACTTGGAGAGCTACTGGGTGCGCTACTCGGAGAACTCGGTTCAGCGGATGGATAAGTCGATGGAGAGCTGGACTGACTGATGATCAAACTTGACTCTTTTGTGCTGAGAACGGGTTGATCACGAGAAACAGCATGAGTCTCTTTGTAAACACTATCTTGGGCGATCGCTGGCAACGTTGATACGGCAAAAGCGCTTGCAAAACTCGCCATCTTCAAGAATTTTGCTGCAAATCCTGACTTCAATTGGGTCATAATCTATCTCCTTTGACAAATCGAAACTCTGAGTAGACGCTTCAGGGCGAAGATTAACTTCACCAGGCACTCAGCTTAGTCAACGATCGCGCTCTAAAGTTCTTCCTGAAGTCAAGGATGATAATTGATGCCCCTGCCTAAAGTTTGCCAAGATTGTCATCAAAGCTCTACCTTTAGGAAGGTTTTAGAGTTTTTCACAGGAAATAGATTCCGCCCACAAGATAGCCTCAGCCCCATCAATTCGCGATCGAGCTGAATGATTAGAACTAAAACTCTACGTTCTGAGGTGTACGCGGGAACGGGATCACATCGCGAATATTCGCCATTCCCGTCATAAATTGAACTAAGCGTTCAAATCCCAATCCAAAGCCAGCATGAGGCACAGTTCCATACCGCCGCAAATCCAAATACCACCAGTAAGTGGCTGGATCTAATCCTTGCTGAACGATTCGACGCTCTAAAACGTCTAGCCGTTCTTCCCGCTGCGATCCACCGATGATTTCTCCAATTTTGGGCGCGAGAATGTCCATCGCTCGAACTGTTTTCTCGTCATCACTCAATCGCATGTAGAAGGCTTTGATTTGTGTTGGGTAATCGGTGACGATCGTGGGTTTCTTAAACAAGTCCTCAGCCAAATAGCGCTCGTGTTCCGACTGCAAATCTAAGCCCCATTCCACCGGATACTCAAATTTCTTATCGGCTTTTTCGAGAAGCTCGATCGCTTTCGTATAAGTAATTCGCTCAAATTGATTGTTGATAATATTCTCTGCCGTTGCCAACACCGAATCATCAATCCGAGCATTGAAAAATTCCATGTCTTCCGGGCAATGTTCCATCACGTAGCTGAAGATGTATTTCAAAAATGCTTCAGCCAAATCCATATCGCCATCAAGATCACAGAATGCCATCTCTGGCTCAACCATCCAAAATTCTGCTAAATGCCGCGATGTGTTCGAGTTCTCAGCCCGAAAGGTTGGACCAAATGTATAGACGTTACTAAACGCCATCGCCATAATCTCGGCTTCAAGCTGTCCACTCACCGTCAAATAAGCAGGCTTGCCGAAAAAATCCTGTGCGTAATCAATTTCTTTTTGTTCATTCAGTGGCACATTTTTCAGATTCAAACTTGTGACAGCGAACATTTCACCTGCACCTTCAGCATCGCTTGCAGTAATCACAGGCGTATGAACCCACAGAAATCCACGTTCTTGAAAGAATTGATGAATTGCAGTCGCGCAAGCATTTCTAACTCTGAAGACTGCGCCTAAAGTATTGGTACGCGATCGCAGATGTCCAATTTCTCGCAAAAACTCAAATGAATGCCGTTTCTTCTGCAACGGATAAGTTTCAGGATCAGCTTCTCCATACACTTTCACGGAACTCGCTTTCAATTCAATCCGCTGACCTTTCCCCGGAGACGGCACAAGCACCCCCGAAACTTCAACCGAAGCCCCAGTGCTAATTCGTTTTAAATTCTCCTCATAATCCGGCACGTCTTGATTGATAACAACTTGCAGCCCTCCCATCGAAGAACCGTCATTCACCTCAATAAATGAAAATCCTTTTTGTTCTCGCTTCGTCCGAACCCATCCTTGAATGGTGACGGTTTCATCCGGTTGACCAGCGCGAAGAAGTTCTGCAATACGTCGAGTCATAACAATACTAGGGGCTAGACAAGTTATTAGAGGGAGTCGTGGAATTGTTCGGCGTGGGTGTTTTGAGAGTAATGAATGCCAGCGACCAACCGATCGCGATTCCTAATCCTCCAAATCGTACCGCCTGCCAAAAGACTTCTTTCAAGCCTGACCAAGAAAACAGCCGACTTTCCAGATTCAATTCCAGTTCTTCTAATTGTTGCTCAATTTCTCGTAATTCGGCTTTGAGCTTGGCAGATTTCCCTTGAGATTGAAGGGTTGCTTTTCGTTCTTGTAATGTTTCAAGCTGTTGCTCGTCACGTTGCACCTGAGCATACCGCTCTTTCAAATCGAGCAGCGATCGCTCTACTTTTTCTAGGGTCTGCTCAAAGGGAAGTTCGTCGGAAGAAGCCGCCATGCGTCAGAATAATCTAGTAGACGCTTCATTCTACTCACTCTTACTTATGTCAGAAACTCTTTCTTCCCAACAACTTTCCGAAGTCAGCACGATCGAGCTGGCTCAAGCTTTAGTCGAACGATTGAGCATCAGCGATCGAGATTGGCATCGTCTCAAATCAAATCGTAAAGCCAGAGCGATCGAACAATCGGCAGTCGCTTTAGTCTACTTGCTTAAAGAAAATCCCGAAGAAGCTTTGCCACGATTACAGCAAGCGGTGGGCTGGCTTGATCGATCGATCTCGGCTCCTCCTTGTCCGAGTCATGGCGATCGACATTAAGCTTTTTTGCCAAACTTCGATTTCAAATCATCGAGTGAGATTTGCTTTTGAGGAGTTTGTTTCTGCTCTGATTTTTTTGGAGTGGGCTGATTCTTTGTAGGAACTGAATTTCCGGACTTCATTGATAAGCTAATTCGCTTTAGTGCTTCATTGACTTCCAAGACTCGGACTTTCACAACTTGTCCAACTTTGACGATCTGATTGGGATCGCTGACGAATCGATCGCTCATTTGCGAAACGTGAATCAGCCCATCTTGATGAACGCCAATATCAATGAATGCGCCAAAGTTCGCCACGTTGGTCACAATACCTTCAAGTTCCATTCCAACCTTTAAATCTGAGATTTCTTTGATCCCCTCCCTGAAGGTTGCATATTTAAATTCAGCGCGTGGATCACGTCCCGGTTTTTCCAATTCGCTGATAATGTCTCGCAAAGTCGGTTCTCCGATCGCATCAGTCACATATTTCTTCAGATTTGATCGAAGCTGTGATGCGATTTGAGCCGTTTCCGAAAGTGGAACCTTTAGATCTTTTGCGATCGCTTCTAAAACCGCATAACTTTCTGGGTGAACAGCCGTATTATCTAAAGGATTTTTCCCACCTCGAATTCTCAAAAATCCTGCGGCTTGTTCAAATGTTTTCGCGCCTAATTTCGGCACTTTTCGGAGGGCTTTACGATCAATAAACGCTCCATTCTCATTTCGATAAGCGACGATATTATTTGCAACCGTGGCACTTACACCTGATACAAACATCAACAATTCTTTCGATGCTGTATTAAGATCAACGCCAACATAGTTCACACAGCTTTCAACCGTTTCATCCAGTTTCTTCTTCAAAAGCTTCTGATCGACATCGTGCTGATATTGTCCAACTCCGATCGATTTCGGATCAATTTTCACAAGTTCAGCTAATGGATCTTGTAACCGTCGTCCAATACTAATCGCACCTCTAACCGTGATATCAAGATCGGGAAATTCTGCGATCGCAACTGGACTAGCAGAATAAATCGAAGCTCCCGATTCATTCACAATGACTTTGATTGGTTTCCGTTCTAAATCGGTCAAAACTTCTGCTACAAATTCATCAGTTTCACGGCTTGCAGTTCCATTGCCGATCGCAATTAATTCAATCTTATATTTCTCAATTAATTGCTTTAGAGACACCGCAGCTTGTTTACGCTTTTCTGCCCCTGTATGCGGAAAGATTGCCTCATATTTCAGAAACTTTCCAGTTTGATCAAGTACGGAAACTTTACAGCCTGTACGAAATCCAGGGTCGATCGCTAAAGTTGGTTTCATTCCTGCTGGAGCCGAAAGCAATAACTCTCTTAAATTCGTTTCAAAAGTTTTAATTGATTCGGTATCCGCTTCTTGTTTTTTCTGCGATCGCACTTCCGAAATAATTGAGGTTTTCATCAATCGATTAAACGCATCTTTTAACATCGATCGATAAAATTCTCGTACCGCTTTCCCTCGAATAATTTGACCTTCTAAATACTGCTGTACCGCATCTTCATCAAAGGTCAATTCAAAAGATAGAATTCCTTCTGCTTCCCCCCGATACAAAGCGAGAAGATTATGAGGCGCGATCGTCTTCACTTTCGTCTGATAACTTCGGTACATTTCAAACTTTGTTGTACCTTCAGGATGGTCGGCTTTAATTCGAGAAACAAACACCCCTGTATTGAATAGAAACTCTCTTAAATATGATCGTAATTCTGCCTGTTCTGAAACTTCTTCCGCCAGAATATCTGATGCACCTTGTAGCGCTTCTTCAACAGTCTTAACTTGTTCAGATAAATACTTCTTTGCCTCTTCTTCTATTGAAGTTGGCTGCGCTTTTGGCTGATTCAAATTTGCAATAAATTCTGCCAATCCAGCCAAACCTTTTTCTTTTGCGATCGTCGCTCTCGTTCTCCGCTTCGGACGATACGGCAAATACAAATCTTCTAGCTCATTTTTCTGCAAACAAGCTTCGATTTTCTTCTTCAATTCCTCAGTTAATTTCCCCTGAGACTCGATCGATTCAAGAACGCTCTTTTTCCGTTCTTCCAATTCCGTCAAATACGTATATCGATCGAACAAGTCCCGCAACTGCACTTCATCCATTTCGCCCGTCCGCTCTTTGCGATACCGCGCAATAAATGGAACCGTCGCCCCTTCTGCAAATAGTTCCAGCGCATTTGTCACCTGAAACGATCGCAGGGAAAGTTCTTCCGCCAGAAGTTGAGGAATGTTGATCATGGGAGAAACCGGAACTCAGAGTCCGTCAAAATTCTGCTGAGTTCCGAGTGTAACTTAGAATCGCTGAGGTGTCACAGTTCCCGGTCGAGGCGATCCAGGCGTAGTAGTTGGAGGCGTTGGTGTAGTCTGACCTGGAGAAACAGGCGGTGCGGGAGTCACTGAACCTGCTGGCGGAGTTGTTACAGGTGGAGTCGTGGTTGATCCAGGTAACACCGTTGGCACTAAATCACGACTACGATCCGTTGCATCAATACAATTCGCGATCGATTGATCCGTTGCCAATTTTAATTCCCGACTCAAATCCACTACACACCGAGAAAATCGCTCTGGCAACAAACTCCGACGACAACCATCCAACACATTCACAGTTGCAGTACTTGGCGCTCTCCGAGCAATTTCCGTCACACAGTTCGCCGCTTCTACTGGACGACGCACCTGACGACACACCGAAAGCGCATCATCGCCAGAAATATTATTCCGAGTAATGCGCTGAACACAAATCCCCAAATCTCTCGGACGAATTGCCTTAGCACAAGCATCCGCCGCCACTGCCGCCGTTACTCTTCCCCGCACCAAATCCCGCGCACAGGCATTGTAATCCGCCTCATCCACACCCGGACGAATAAAAATATCATCCAAGACTGCCGCTCTCACAGGAATCGCCAATCCGATCAAACTCCCACCAATAATCGATGCCACTGCGCTTCGCATTCCCAGCGATCGCATCAATTTCCACATCGCCATAATCCTCGCCCCACAAGTACAAATGCTAGAAGAAATTGTGGCACATCCTTCAGTCGAGCAAGCATGAAGATCCAGGAGATTTAATTCACAGCACAACTTGAGCGCGATCGCATCTAAATTTTTATCACGGGAAAAGTTGCAATTTGCATACGAGTACTCTGAATCGTTACCCCCAATGAACTAGAGTGATAAAGGTAGACCTATCCTACTGCTCACATCACATCATCCGAAGGATACCCCGGTATGCATTTGAGTGAATTGACCCACCCAAACCAGTTGCATGGATTATCGATTTTTCAGCTTCAGCAAATCGCGCGTCAAATCCGCGAAAAGCACTTGCAAACTGTGGCAGCGATTGGGGGACACCTCGGTCCTGGCTTGGGTGTCGTTGAACTAACCCTTGCCTTATATCAAACCCTAGATCTCGATCGTGACAAAGTGATCTGGGATGTCGGACACCAAGCGTACCCCCATAAACTGCTCACCGGACGCTACGCTGATTTCCACACACTCCGCCAAAAAGACGGCGTTGCAGGCTACCTGAAACGCTGTGAAAGCAAATTTGACCATTTTGGTGCAGGTCACGCCTCGACCAGTATTTCTGCTGCCCTCGGTATGGCACTGGCTCGCGATGCCAAAGGCGACAATTTCAAAGTTGCTGCTGTCATCGGTGATGGCGCTCTCACAGGTGGCATGGCGCTCGAAGCCATCAACCATGCAGGACACTTACCGAAAACGAATCTTCTCGTCGTTCTCAACGATAACGAGATGTCGATTTCTCCAAACGTCGGCGCAATTCCCCGCTACCTAAACAAAATGCGGCTCAGTCCTCCGGTGCAGTTCCTCACGGACAACATCGAAGAACAGATGAAAAACATGCCGTTTTCTCCAGAACTGTCCCGCCTCAAAGAAGGTATGAAGCGTCTTGCCGTTCCTAAAGTCGGAGCCGTCTTTGAGGAATTAGGCTTCACCTACATGGGTCCGGTCGATGGACACAATTTAGAAGAGCTGATCGCAACCTTCAAAGAAGCTCATAAACATCCCGGTCCTGTTCTTGTTCATGTCGCGACCGTTAAAGGAAAAGGATATGCGATCGCGGAACAAGATCAAGTCGGCTACCACGCCCAAACGCCGTTCAATCTCGCGACCGGAAAAGCCATCCCTTCCAATAAGCCCAAACCGCCCAGCTATTCCAAGGTCTTTGGAGAAACGTTGAGCAAACTTGCTGAAAACGATCCCCGCATCCTCGGAATCACAGCGGCAATGGCAACCGGAACCGGACTAGACATTTTCCAAAAGCGGGTTCCGAAACAATATATTGATGTCGGCATCGCAGAACAACACGCGGTCACCCTAGCAGCCGGACTTGCCTGCGAAGGAATGCGCCCTGTCGCAACGATTTATTCCACCTTTCTCCAACGTGCCTACGATCAAATCGTTCACGATGTCTGCATCCAAAATCTCCCAGTCTTCTTCTGCATGGATCGCGCTGGCATCGTTGGCTCTGATGGTCCAACTCATCAAGGAATGTACGACATCGCTTATCTTCGATCGATTCCCAACATGGTGCTAATGGCTCCCAAAGACGAAGCCGAACTTCAACGGATGATCGTCACTGGAATCAATCACACCTCAAGCGCGATCGCGATGCGCTATCCACGCGGCAACGGTTATGGTGTTCCATTAATGGAAGAAGGCTGGGAAGAATTACCAATCGGTAAAGCCGAAATTCTCCGCCAAGGTGACGACCTCTTAATGATTGGCTACGGCTCAATGGTTTATCCTGCGATGCAAACCGCTGAAATTCTCAGCGAACACGGCATCGAAGCCACTGTAATCAATGCCCGATTCGCGAAGCCGCTCGATGAAGAACTCATTCATCCATTGGCTCAGAAAATCGGTCGAGTCGTCACGCTGGAAGAGGGCTGCCTACCGGGTGGTTTTGGAAGTGCGATCGTCGAATCCTTGATGGATGCTGGCGTAGTTGTTCCAGTTACTCGCATCGGTGTTCCTGACATCTTGGTTGATCACGCAACTCCCGATGAATCGAAGGCGGCATTAGAATTAACCCCTCCACAAATGGCGGATCGGATTCTGAAGACGTTTGTGAAAGAAGGGAATGCGATCGCAGCGCTTTAACTAATAAAAGGCAGTTCTTGATTAACGAGAACTGCCTTTTTATTTGAGATTAGCGATCGTCAACTCTTGAGCTTGACATACAGAACCTTGATGACAGGATTGTTTTCGCTTGCCACTTCTTGAACTTCAAATAAGCCGATGTCTCGAATCAGCGCTCCAAGTTTGCTGTACTCATAGTTTCTTGAATCAAAAGACGGTGAGATTTTATTGATTTGTGAGCCAAACGCTCCTAAATTGGCTAATCCGTCTTCTCCTGCGGAAGCCTCGTAAGCACGCTTCAATAAATTAATCAATTTTTTGTCCTGCCGCAACCTGCCAGCTTTAGAGGCGGCTTTACTGCTCTCCTCTTGCTCTTTCTTTGAATGTCCGTTTTTAGCTGAGGCTTGTATCAGCTCCGCTTCACAGCTAGGCTTTGCCTCGGAAGTTGTACCAGAATCCTCTTCTCCACCCAAAATTTCAGTATATATAAACTTATCGCAAGCCTTTTGAAACGGTGGAGGCGTTCGCTTTCGTCCGAATCCGTACACGAACAACCCAGATTCTCTTAATCGACAGGCAAGCCTAGTAAAATCGCTATCGCTGGACACTAAGCAAAATCCATCAAAGTTGCCCGTATAGAGCAAATCCATCGCATCAATAATCAGAGCGCTACCCGTTGCGTTTTTTCCAGAGGTATGACTGTACTGCTGAATCGGCTGAATTGCGTAAATGTGTAATTTTTCCTTCCAGCCCTTTAACTGGCTCTGCGTCCAGTCGCCGTATATTCGCTTCACATTGGCAGTTCCATATTTGGCGACTTCTTCCAATAGTGGCTCAATCAAACTTGCGCTTGCGTTATCCGCATCAATTAAGACAGCTAGTCGATCGTCTCTCAGTTTTCGCTCTCCCACAGCCCCATCTCCCCCATCTCCACATCTCCTGAGAC
>JADEXW010000662.1 GCA_015206935.1 Pseudanabaenaceae cyanobacterium LEGE 13415
AAAATCCGATTTGCAACCGAGCAAAAGGTGTTATTCAGCACTTCTCAATCTCTCACCATTCACTTTCTCGCTGTTCCAAAATTGCCCCCAGAATCTTGCCACTCTCACCCTCGGCACTTAACCCCCGACTGTTAATTCTGAGAGGTGACGCGAGAGTGAAGGTGTCCCCTTGGGGTTTAAACCCCAACTCGGTAATCACGATCGTAAAAAGTCTAAAAGCTTAAGCTTTCGGAATTGATGGCGTGATTTTCAACTCTGCTAAAAATGCAGCCATACCTTTCCAGTGCCAACCTGTTCAGCGTCCATTAACGAGGGGTTCTGAATGTCAAGGGCGTGTAGCAAAGCGGAACGGCGTAGCGAACCCTTGATATTCAGGTTCACTCGTGACATTCACCTCCCCGGTTGGCACTGGGAAGGAAACGAAGCGAAGAATTTACCGTTAGGAATTGCCCATTACGACTCATTACCAATTTCTGGAAAGGTTCAACCCTTCCCGGCGATTTTCCGAAGCCTGAGTGCGATCGCATTTTCTTCTCACCCACTTGAAACGTAGTCAGGATGTTGCAAGGTTCTACTAACAGTGCAACATCCCTCACGAATTCGTAAGTTTTCTTGTAGAGTTAAACATTCGTCTGAATTTTCATACTCCTATGCTGGATACCATCAAGCTAGGCGTTCCCCTTACTCTGACTCAGCACAAGCGGATTCTAAGCTTGACTGCTGAGGATGATTCTTGGCAGTGGGTTCTATTGAACCCGTCGCGTGGTGAATTGCTTTTTCGTCGTGTTAAAGGGCAATCAATCACAGATGGGGAGAGCTTTCACCGTCAACTTAGATGGGATATTCCGCCTGACTACATCGAAAATGAATGCAATCTCAGCCTTGAATTCTCAGTACCAAAGTACTGGTATGGGCATAACATTCATCTGCTCTATGATTTCGTCACCCCATTAGAACACCTGAAAGACTTACTGAATCAACAATTTGGCTTTAAGGGACGGGGGAAGTTAACCGATATTACTCACTGGCACGTTACACGAGCAGATTTTTGCTATTCGTGGCGATTTCCCTCACAGCGACTTGCAAAGCAGTTTCTTGATTCGCTTAAACGGCTTCACTTTCCTCGGAAGCAACCGATCATTTATGACGATTCCATCCTGTTCACGGGTAAAACTTATTCGGTGAAAATCTACTTGAAACTGCCAGAGTTCAAAGCACATGACCGTAAGGAGATGCTGAGAGGGAACGCCTCACTTGAATGGGTGAATCACTGTGAATCGTTAGCAGATGGTGTTCTAAGATTCGAGGTCACGGCAAGACGACAATTTCTCAAACGGAAGGACATTAATACCGTTCACCAGTTGGCTCACCCCACTCATCGAATTCGGTGGATAGAAGGGGTGAGACCTCCTACCGATGAGGCTGTTATGTTCGCTTGTACTCTTGCCGCTACGTTTCATCGGCATTCAAAAATCGTTAGTCTGAACTATATGGATTGGACAGAAGATTTAGCAGAAATCATGAATGAGCGTGATTTGCATCCTGAATTGGAATCACCCAAGATGGTGATACCCGGTCTCGATTTCAGAAAGGTCTTCTCCGGCGATGAAATGGAACGTGTTAAGTCCTGGCTTGGTGTAGAGGTAATAGACCCAGGGGTAATCACTTTCGAGAAAAAGGATAATCTAACCGCGATCTCACAATTCCTTCTAAGTAAATTCGTTGGTGAGAATGCAGGTATGCAACGGGCTGATGAAGTTGAATCAAAACTCTTAGAGACGTACAAGGCAGTGAAAGCAGCAAGACTTGTATCGTTCTGGCTCTATATTCAAAAGTTTGGAAGTGCTAAAGCAAAAGAGATTTTCGGTGATCGGAGTTATTACGCTTCCAAATCTGACTTGAAAAAAGCAGGTATCACCCTAATCGAGCCACCGAGCGGCAATAATGTGACGGTTCTCGATCGGGATTTTATCCAGTCGTTCAATATGCAAATTCCGAGTCCGTTCGTTACAAACAAGGTAGATGATTTTAGGGACAGTGGAAATGTTCTAAATCTATTTCCTCAGTCCGGATCGGATGCCTCATAGAAATTCGTTAACAAGTATTGACTTTACCCGTTAACACCTTTAGCATAGGAGTATTGTTAACGGGTTTTCTTATGGCTAAACCAGTGGGAGGTAGGGGAATCAAAGCACCCTACGAATCTACTCATGTTCGTGTCCCGGTTCCAATCAAGCCACAAATTGATGATGTAATCGAGCGATTTAGGGAGGCAGTTACACAAGACTTAAACCTGTTAACGGGTTATGATATTTATCAGAATATTAACCCGTTAACAGGTTTAGAGAATGCTAAGAAGTTAGCGATTAAGCATCTCAAAGCAAAGCGAGAAAAACATCAGATGATGGCGAATTTACTTTCTGACCTCTACCAAACTGAAGTGAGAGCAGAGGAACTGAAGTAGAAATCACTGTACGATGAAAACACAAATAGAGCGCCTCTAGAGAGTGTCTCACCACTCCCCAGAGACGACTTCCCCTATCGCTGTGAATGGCAGCAAAAGGAGCTTAACTATGATGCCTTACGAGTGGTGTCGGCAGTCTGACGACTGCTGGCTGAGAACCCTGTTTGCTCAAACGGAATTGAGCGACCTTCCCAGATTTCGAGTTGGTCAAATTGTCGAAATTCCCTACTTTGATTTGGACACCCAGGAATGGAAAGCTGATCGAGGTGTGATTGTCGGATTTGCGATCGCGGATGCACTCCGATTCAGTGAGCCAGGATGGGGTTATTTTGTTCGACTGCTGAATATTTCTAGTTCACCCTGGCTCAATCCGAATTACATCGAGGAAGCACATGAAACCGATTTACGAGAGGTTTCGTAGTGCCAGTGTGATCGGATATGTCAGTAGAAAAAATCGGATTTTTCCGGTGTAACTCCGGTGTTTCCTCCGGTGGGATTTGTCGGTGTGGCGCTTTGCTTAAACCGAAGCTTACACCGGAAAAATCCGATTTGCAACCGAGCAAAAGGTGTTATTCAGCACTTCTCAATCTCTCACCATTCACTTTCTCGCTGTTCCAAAATTGCCCCCAGAATCTTGCCACTCTCACCCTCGGCACTTAACCCCCG
>JADEXW010000663.1 GCA_015206935.1 Pseudanabaenaceae cyanobacterium LEGE 13415
GGCGTATTTCAGTTTAAGAACTTGTTTGCGTCGAATATGGCGTTTGCGATCGTGCTGTTTTTGCTCGTTGGGTTGGGTCGTCCGAAATGGCGCGGTCTGATGTTAGGACTTTGTGCGATCGCGGTTGCACTCTTGCTGCTAAGTCGAGGGAGAACGGCGCTTGCTGCATTGTTGATCACGCTCTATCTCTTTCCGTTTCTGGGTGTTGTCAAGCAGTACTACAAAACTCGTGTGGTGAGTGTTGCTCTTATCTTGATTACGAGTTTGATGATGGGGCTGCTCGTTCTTCTCAATTTACGATTCATTGTGGTCGATGTGTTGGGCAAGAACCTTGAATTTAATGGACGGCTTCCGCTTTGGAACATGATGCTTGACAAAGGCATGGAGCATTTCTGGTTAGGTCATGGTTATGCTGCATTCTGGACTTCAGGCGCGGCTTATCAAATTTTGACTCAGACTTGGGCGTATGAAGCACACCGATTAGGGATTCGCTTCAATGCTCACAATGGTTATCTCGATTTGTTTTTGCAGTTGGGAATTGTGGGGCTGAGTCTCTATCTGATTAGTTTAGTGACTTTGTTTTTCCGAACGACTTATTTACTGTTGCGGCAGAAGTCGATCGAGGTGTTTTGGGTATTGCTCACTCTCGTACTGAGCGCGTTGGTGAGCTTTGCGGATAGTTTGAGCGTTGGAACTGGAAGCGCGATGTGGAGCCTTTATGTGGCGTTTGCAACCTCGATCGCGATTCAGTACCGTCGCTTGAAAATTGACGATCGCTGGGAGGCTGCCCCTCCTTCTGCACCTTCCTTAGCTCCCCCTTTATCGACTGCGAACTTTAGAGGCTGATAGTTTGTTTTTAAGTGGATTAGACGATGAAAATTCTGGTTTTGACAACGGTTTTGCCTGCTCGAAAGCTGCATGGGAGTGAAGTTGCTTCACAAAACATGATTGAAGGTCTTCAGCAAAATGGCTGTGAGGTGACAGTGCTTGGGTATGCTCGTCAAGAAGACGGCGAACTCTATATCGATCGACATGAAGTGTTAGTTTCTGAGCGCTCGATCGAAACAAAGCAAGCCAAACTCAAATCAATGGGCTGGTTCGCCTTGAGTCTGCTCAAACGATTACCGTATTCTGCGGCGAAGTACATTTCAAGTGACTATATCAAGCGGCTCCAGTCCTTGTTAAGTACAGAATCATATGATGCGATCGTAATTGATCACGCTCAGATGGGCTGGTTGCTCGATGTGATTCAACATCCGATGATCGTGTTGATGGCGCATAATTTAGAGCATGAAATCTATTGGCAGCACTATCATCGATCGCGCAATCGGCTTGCAAAATGGGTCTATCAGCGTGAGGCAACTTTGATTCAACACCTCGAAGTGAAGCTGGCATCGTCGGCTCAAGAAGTTTGGACATTGACCGAGAACGACAGAAAGTATTTTGCTCAGTTCTCGACTGCTAGAACGCTGAGTTTACCTTCAAGTTTTGCCAATCAGCATTCAGAGCCAATGGAAAAAACCTTTGATATTGGCATTATTGGAAGCTGGGCTTGGAAACCAAATGAAGAGGGCTTGCGCTGGTTCCTCGAAACCGTTTATCCCCTATTGCCTCCTTCACTTACGATTCATGTGGCAGGGCGCGGTGCGAATTGGGTTACTGAAGAGTATCCGAACGTGAACTATGTTGGGTTTGTGGAAGACTCGAAAGCCTTTATGATGCAGGCACGAGTGATGGCAATTCCGACCTTAACGGGCGGCGGCATTCAGATCAAAACCTTAGACGCGATCGCATCTGGCTCGAAAATTGTCGGGACTTCGGTTGCACTTCGTGGCATTGCGAATCCGCCTCAAACCGTATCGATCGCGGATCAGCCTCAGCAGTTTGCTCAACAGTTAGTGGCTGCTTCGAGAATGGAGCCAACGATCGCAGATTTAGCAGAAGCGGAACAATGGTATCGCGATCGACAAGCTCAATTTTTAGGTGAAGTTGCAGAAGCAATGAACAATCTCAAGCCAACGGTTTCTGAAAGTAATCGTTTCTCATCGATTCGCTAACGTTTCGGGTTAGGTTTTGAAGATTTGACGGCTTTGGGAGAAGGCGGCGCAGAAGGAACCGGAACAATACTAGGTTTCGGACTCGGAGCGACAATCGCTGGAGCCGCTTTCTCTCCTAAAATTCCAGGATTACCGGTATCGAACACACCTGCCACACAAGCAATCATCATTGTGGCTAATGTGCCAACAAATAATGCTTTCCAACCGAGTTCAGAAATATCTTTGCGGCGGGAAGGAATCAGCGCGATCGTGCCTCCAACAAAAATCCCGACCGAAGCTAAATGAGCAAATCCCGAAAGCGCATAACTAATGATAAGAACGGCGCGATCGCTAATCGGATTTTCGGGTCTTGCTGCTGCTGCTGCTAATGCTTGGTATGGCGGGATTGCTGTCTCTAGCAATCGTCGCCCAATAATCACTGAAGATTCCCACAGCTCGTTCCATTCGAGTGAAACGCCTGTCAGGAAAGTAAACGGTAAGAACAATGCGCCAGCAATATTCGCTAAAGTGACAACTCTAAAGAAATCTCCGATCGGAGAGGGTAACGTTGCAAGTCCGCCAAAGATTTGATTGATTAGCGAGACTAAACCGAGAATTAAGATTAGAACAGCCGCGATCGATACTGCCATTTTCACGCCATCCAACGCCCCCATAATGGCTGCATCCAATGGACTGACGCGCTCTTCCTCAATCTGAATCGCTTCTTCTAGCATTTCGCCATCTTCCGCCAACCATTTTTTCTCATCTTTCGGAATGCCACCCATTGTTAAAGGCTTTTCGGTCTCTGGCACAAGAATCTTCGACAACACAAAACAAGCCGGAATCGCAATGATCGAAGCTGAAACTAAGTGTCCCAGGATGTTCGGAAAGACTGGGCGTAAGAAACTGACGTAGATCGCTAAAGTCGAAGAAGCAGCGGTTCCGAAGCAACAAGACAAGATCGCGCACAGTTCGCTTCGGGTCATCTTGGGAAGATACGGTTTAACCACGATCGCAGCTTCAATCCCGACAAAAATATTCGCCGCTCCACTCAATGCTTCTGCTCCACTCAATCGCATTGTCCAGTAG
>JADEXW010000664.1 GCA_015206935.1 Pseudanabaenaceae cyanobacterium LEGE 13415
TGTTGGCGATTTTTGAAAAAATGTGCCAGAAAAGTCACTTTAAGTTATCAATTGAAGCGCGAGAAAAACTACGATCAATTTTTGAAGACCTTTACGTAAAGCGAGATAAAACCTTTGGGAATGCAAGATTAGTTCGGAACCTGTTTGAAAGAATCATTGAACGGCAAGCGAATCGACTCGCAGTTCTGACTTCACTGAGTGATGAAACATTGACCACACTTCTGCCCGAAGATATTCCAGCACAGGTGGGCAGTCGGTTTGCAGGTTCGGGACACTCAATTTCTTAAGAAAGGTTTGGTGATCGAAACGGGAGTCGATCGAGTGTGATATGCTGCATGGGCTAAGGATTGGGAAAGTCCGGTGAGACTCCGGCACTGTGGCGCAACTGTGATAACGGCGATCGTTCGAGTCAGAATGCCAATCTTAGACGGTCGATTAAATTCTCTGCGATCCACGGAGATGGGGCACTTTCATGAGTTGGTTGGCGGCATCAAATCCTTGTCCTGGTCTGTTTTACGGGACTTCTGCCCAAGATGGGACATTAATTCGGGTTCGGATTCCCGGCGGAATTTTGAATCGAAATCAAGCGATCGCAATTCTCGATCTTGCCGATCGCTGGAATACGCCAATGATTCAAGTGACCAATCGAGCAAACCTACAATTTCGCGCAGTGCGATCGATTCCCTCTCCTGAAGTTTATTCAACGTTGCAATTGGTGGGATTAGCAGCAAAGAATCCTGAACTCGATCATCTGCGAAATGTGATGGCAAGTCCAACCGCAGGGATTGATCCGAATGAGTTTATAGATGTTCGATCGAGGGTTCAAGAAATCGATGATTACATCCAAAACACCCTAGAATTAGCAGAATTGCCTCCCAAATTTAGCATTGGGATTGATGGCGGTGGAGCAGTCGGAATTGGAGCAAGATCCGAAGCGAAATGGCAGCATCGGTACAACGAGATTCAACTATCGGCGGTGAGTCGCGATCGATTTAAACTCACACTTGGAAGCAATCGCCAATTCTATGAAACCAATGTTGAAACCGATGATTGTTTCGGTGCGATCGTAGCTCTAACCCAGTGTTATTTGAACTATGTTCAGAGCTACCAGAAACCGAAAAAACCTCGAATGCGAGATATGTTGAAAGATTGGGGAATTGAGGGATTTTTGGGTCAAGTTTCTTTTAAGTTCAAAAGCTCAAATGCTCCAATTCCGAAAGCTCAATTACAACCTTTAGGAGTTCACTCACAGAAACAATCGGCACGCTCCTACATTGGAATTGCATTAAAGTTAGGATGGCTCTCGATCGCACAATTACAAGGATTAATTCAACTTGCTGAAATTTACGGATCTGGTGAGCTTCGACTCACTCCCTGGCAATCTATTTTGCTTCCTAACATTCCAACCCTACAAATTTCGACTGTTCTCACTGCAATTAAAGCACTAGCACTCTCAACTGATCCGATCGATTCCGCGATCGTAGCTTGTGCTGGAAAACCCGGATGTGCATCTTCAGAAACACACACGCAATCACACGCGATCGAATTAATGAATGATCTAAACCGTCCAATCAACATTCACATCACAGGTTGTTCCAAAAGATGCGCTCAACCCAGCCCCGCAGACATTACCTTACTTGGAACCACGATCGAGGGCATTGAAGCTTATTCTATGTTTGCTGGAGAGAAGCCACTCACGGATCATCCCATTCCTGCTACTGAACTTTCAACGATCGCACATCTCATCAACACGCTGCATGATTGACTACATTCGCAACGGTGACGACATTTACCGCAAATCCTTTTCTATCATTCGCGCAGAAGCAAACCTCGATCGCTTACCTGCGGATCTCGCTCATGTCACCGTTCGACTGATCCATGCTTGCGGTATGACCGATTTAGCAAATGATATTGAAGCGTCTCCAGATGCCGTTCAAGCAGGAAGACAAGCACTCGAAAACGGCGCTTCAATTCTCTGTGATGCTCAAATGGTGGCAAATGGGGTGACTCGAAAACGCTTGCCAGCAAATAATGCAGTGATTTGTACACTCAATGAACCGACAGTTCCAGAGCTAGCTAAAGCGATCGACAATACCCGATCGGCTGCCGCGCTCGAACTTTGGAAACCAAGGTTATCTGGTTCAGTTGTCACGATCGGAAATGCTCCAACGGCATTATTTCGATTGTTGGAGTTATTAGACGAAGGCGCACCCAAACCTGCAATAATTTTAGGCTTTCCGGTGGGATTCGTCGGAGCCGCAGAATCAAAAGCAGAACTCGCGGCAAACAGTCGGGGTGTCCCCTTTATCACGCTGCATGGGCGACGCGGAGGAAGCGCGATCGCAGCCGCAGCAATCAACGCTTTAGCAAAACAAGAGGAGATATAACCATGACAGGTCGGCTTTATGGAATTGGAATTGGTCCTGGAGATCCAGAATTGCTCACAATGAAAGCATTTCGCGTGTTGCGATCGTCTCCAGTTGTGGCTTATCCAATGTCGGATGGTGGGAAAAAATTAGCTCGATCGATTGTGGCGGAATATCTTCGTCCTGAACAAATCGAAGTGCCGATGTACTTTCCGTTTAAGCTTGAAGAGTCTTCACAGCCTTATTATGACAAAGCAGCGGAAACACTATCAGAACATTTAAGAGCAGGGCGAGATGTCGTAGTCTTATGTGAAGGTGATCCATTCTTCTATGGCTCATTCATGTATTTGTACAATCGACTCTCTGATCAATTCCCAACTGAAGTGATTCCGGGCGTGTCTTGTGTAATGGCAAGTCCAGCGATTCTAGGAACGCCTTTAACCTATCGAAATGATGTGTTTATGGTGGTTTCTTCGATTCTTCCCGCCGAAGAGCTAACAGCTCGATTATCGGTTGCAGATGCGGCAGTGCTAATTAAACTCGGTAAGCACTTTAACAAAGTGGTAGGAGTGTTGAAACAGTTGGGCTTGTACGATCGAGCAAAATACATCGAACGCGCCACCATGCCGGGTCAGCGAATTGTTCCGATTAGCGAAGTCGATCCTGCTGAAGTGCCTTATTTTTCAATGATTGTAATTCCAAGTCAATGGCAGCCATAATGTCGATCGCGGTGATTGTTCTAGGT
>JADEXW010000665.1 GCA_015206935.1 Pseudanabaenaceae cyanobacterium LEGE 13415
GATCAGATTTGTTGTATTGATTGCTTCGATCTGATCCGGTTTGCAAATGAGAAGCTGATCTCTCACTTTGAAAGTTTGGAATGGGCAATGCAATTGTCGGTTGTGCCAATACTATTGTCGGGCAATAACTCGGCATTGGTTTGGCTGCCTCAGTAGGATTTGAACCTACAATCCTCCGATTAACAGTCGGGCGCTCTACCCATTGAGCTATGAGGCAATGTATAGTTCCTGAACTATCAGGATGGGAATGACAGGAATCGAACCTGTGTCTTCAGAGCTTCAATCTGACGCTAGAACCAACTCAGCTACATTCCCTAAACGGAGGCTAAGAGAATCGCACTCTTGACGGGTGTTAACCGCAGGCGTTTTCGGGACGCTTTCCTCGTCTATGCCGGACAACCTCCAAGATTGGCGAGAACGGAAGGAGTTGAACCTTCACTTTTCGGTTTCGTAGACCGATGTGTTTTCCAGTTACACTACGTTCTCATTTGGCGGAGAGAGTGGGAGTTGAACCCACAGAGGCGATTAAACCTCGCTAGCTTCGCTGCACCGAAGGTGTTCGTTTAGCAAACGATGTGCCTACCAATAGCAATCTCTCCAGAGTGGGTAGAGAGGGACTCGAACCCCCAACGGTTATAAACAACTGTTTTACAGGCAGTCTGCTTCAGCCAATTTGCATATCTACCCTTGGCAGTGCTGACGGGAGTTGAACCCGCAAACGCAACTTTGAAAGAGTTGTGGCTTTACCAATTTGCCTACAGCACCCTGATCTTTTGGTTGCAGTGCGAGAAGTTGAACGGCGCGATCGTCTTAAATATGACTCAAGCTCCTGACCGTCAGGACACTGCATTGTGAATAAAATTGGAGTCCGGGAGGGGAATCGAACCCCCGTATGAGCAGATTTGCAGTTTGCCGCCTTCCCACTTGGCTACCCGGACAGGCGAGGATGACGAGATTTGAACTCGCGACTTTCTGTTCGACAGACAGACGCTCTAGACCAGACTGAGCTACATCCTCTTGAGGAGAAGGTAAGGTTGATAGTCTTACCTTCTCTGGATCACTAAATGAACTATTCAGTTTTCATGGTTCGGTGTGAGTGTTGCTTAAAGCAGTGTTCGCAGTTTCAAAAAGCCCTCATTCTGAACTTTTGAAATTGCTTCGGCTTGTTTCCGCGCTAATCGAATTTCAGCACTGGTTTGTTGTCTTCGACGATCCCAGCTAAAGTTCCAGGAGTCCGATTTCGGATGTCTCAGAAACAGAATCATTTCGTCGCCTCCGGTTTGTGTTTCTTTCGTACTACATTAATACTACACAACGTATTACAAGATTGTCAAGGGGTGTACTACAACTTTTTTTCGGAAGCTTGCCAGAACTGTTCAGAGAATGCAATCGCTGGATGAATTGGCGGTTTTGGCTTGGTTTTGAGCTTCATACCGATTTCAGATAAGAAGCGATCGCTCTTTTTAGAATTACAAGTGGCGCAAGCCGTGACCACGTTGTCCCAGGTATGCGTTCCGCCTTTGGAACGGGGAATCACATGATCGATCGTTAAATGCTTGGTGCTGCCGCAGTACTGGCAAGTGTGATTGTCACGGCGCAGAATTTCTCGACGGCTAACTGTGGGGATTTTCCAGTGGCGTTCTGGGTTTGATCCGGTTAGACGAATGTGTTCAGACACTTGTAGTACGATATTCGGCGATCGTACTTCCCACTGACGCGCATCTTCAAAATCGAGGGCTTCAGCTTGTCCGATGATGATCAGAACAATTGCCCGTTTGATATTGATGCGACCGATCAGGAGGTAGTTTCTGGAAAAGACTACGATCGACGTTTGTAATATGTGTGGCTCTGTTGCCTGCATGATGACGATTTTCTCCTTAAAAAAGAACCCCACTTTGGATGTAGTCGAAGCGGGGAAATCGTGAGAATGTTGCTCAAGACACGGATTCACCTGTCTTGCCCACTGTTGCAATGATTTTCCAGTCCGTTTTCTATCGAAAAAAGACTATGAGTCATTGCCGTGTAGTATCTTGTAGTACAGCCTAGTTTTATACTACATACGTATTACAAATCTGTCCAGAGCATTTCTGAACTTCTTTTACGGCTGCAACATCACGGGTGCATTCTGATTACCATTCACCACGATCACTTTGGAATTCTGAGACTGTGCTAACTGCTGCATTGCTTCAATTTGCTTAAATCGCAAGGTTTGATCAGTTAATCCTTGCGCCAAAATCTTTTGAGCGTCTGCGTTTCCTTGTGCTTCGATGCGTTTGCGATCGGCTTCTTGTCGCTCTTTGTCCAGTACAAATTTCATCCGCTGACTTTCTTGCTCTGCTTTGAGTCGTTCTTGCACCGATTGTTCAATGCTCTCAGGCAGCTTGACGCTCCGGAGGGGTGTTTCTTCGATGACGATGCCGCGATCGTTCAATGCTTTGTTCAAATTGTCCCGAAGTTGTTGAGCCAGTTTTTCACGATCGCTGGTGTACAGCGTATTAAATTGATAAGTCGCCGTTGCAGATCGAATCATCGATCGAATTTGCGGCACTAAAATTACTTGGATACATTAGCGTATCTAGCAAATCCTTACACTCTTCTTATGCAGCCACTACAACAAACAAATCCGTTCCTGAAAATGTTCTAACTCATTTCGGGAGCCAGTGGACGACGCTGTGAAGCCTTTTCGCGTGAGGTTGCCTTAGTAAAGAGCTTTCCAACTTCTTTCAGGTCAACATTTCCACCACTAACGATCACACCAATTTTGGCATTCGGGAAAGAAACAATGCCTTCTAGTAATGCAGTTGCCGCCAGAACTCCAGTCGGTTCGACTACAAGTTTGAGCCGTTCCCAAACAAAGAACAATGTTCGTAAAATTGCAGCTTCGGACACTGTTACCATCTCGTCCACGTATTCGAGGACTAATGGGAAAGTTAGAGTTCCAAGTGAAGCAGTTCTTGCGCCATCTGCGATCGTATTCGGATTTTCGACTTTTTGCAGCGTTTTACTATAGAACGATCGTGTTGCATCATCCGCCCGTTTGGGTTCAACACCAATGATTTGACAGTTCGGAGCTAAATGATTTGTTGCGATCGCACATCCTGATAT
>JADEXW010000666.1 GCA_015206935.1 Pseudanabaenaceae cyanobacterium LEGE 13415
ATTTAACATTGTTTGGAACTATATTTTGGGATTTGGGAAGTTTGGCTTTCCGCAGATGGGACTTGCAGGATTAGCATTGGCGAGTGTGCTGGCACTTTGGGGAATGTTCCTTGCGTTGGCATTGTATATTCTTCTGAATCCGAGGCTGAGGAACTATCAGATTTTTCAAAACCTGCATCAAGTTCGTCTGAAGATTCTCCGGGAAGTGGCTTGGGTTGGCGTTCCGATCGGGGTTTTTGCAGGACTTGAAACGGGCTTTTTTCTGGTGATCATGCTTTGGATGGGAACGCTTGGAACCGCAGCACTGGCAGCACATCAGATTGTATTTCAAACGCTCACTGTGATATTCATGGTTCCGTTGGGAATCTCTTTTGCAACTACGGTCAGAGTCGGACAATGGTTAGGACGTAAAGATATTCTTGGTATTCAGCAAGCGGCTATGGTGAGTCTGAGTTTGACCACTTTAGTAATGTTGGGAATGTCGATCGTATTTCTATTGTTTCCAAAGCAGATTATTGGGATCTATCTAGATGTGCAAAATCCGAATAATGCTGAGATTATTTCTTTAGCATTGCCGTTGTTGATTATTGCTGCGATCGCTCAAGTGTTGGATGGCTTGCAAAAAGCGGTTTATGGGTGTTTACAAGGCTTACAAGACACTCGGATTCCAATGCTCCTCAATATTCTTGGCTTTTGGGGTGTGGGCTTATCGATCGGGTATCTCTTGAGCTTTCATTTAGGGCTAGGAAGTAGAGGATTATGGATTGGGCAATCGATCGCGATCGCAGTGGTCGCTATTTTATTTACTGGTCGATTTTTGAGATTGCTCGCCCAGCAAAAACAGCTTAATTCGGGAAATTGATTGGTTTTAAGTCGGTCAGTGCTGGTATCCTTCGCCCCCTAGATTCCCTATTCTGGGAGACTTTGAGCTAGAAGAACTTCTCGAATTGTGGAGCGCTTTCTCTACCTTCAAAGTCCCCCAGAATAGGGGATTTAGGGGGCGTTAGCCGATTTAACCGAAGCGAAATCAACTTGGATATACCTGGAAGTCTATGAGCTTAGGAATTTCCAGGATTTCTGCTAATCGAAGACTAATTTGATATTGCAACAGGAAGCAGGGAATTTAGAGACGATCGCAAATCCCGCTTTAGTAGAAGCAGTAACGGAAAATACTTAGAGCATGAAAAGTTAGAGAGTGGTTTATTTGCTCACGATCGAGAAGTGATTCAGCGGGATTGAAACAAAGTCACCGTTGAGCAAAACCCTGTCACAACCTGGAGAAGCAACTGGTACTTATTAGACTGATTTTTGGTTATCTAATACGTATCCTAATTATTTGTGATTAGCTTGGTCGCAATCTATTAAACAAACAGTACAATGGGCAAACTAAATCTAAATGAAGTGCTTCTATTCCAGTTCTGTTCTGGATTCTAGACTCCTTTACACGAGTCAGCCAGATCAAAAAATGCTCCGTTTATTTAATAAAGGAAACTCCGATGCAATCATTTCTATCGATCGATGATCTTGAATCTGTGTCTCATGAAACGCTGCGCTTGATGGATACGCGCCAGGAGATTCAGCAGCGATTGGAGCAATACTGTTCCCGTCTCGAAGAACTCAAACGCGGTTTTGATGAGAAAGGCATCTTAGAAGGAGATACCCAAGCAAAAGCGACTTATGAACAATTAATGACCGCAATTCGGCACTATCAGATTCAGATACAGCACGATTTGCCTGAGTTGTCTCGACGGCTAATCGATGCGCGTCAATCGCTGGTGGACAATGGTGAAAGTTCGACCGGGATTGACTTGATTAAACAGGTGATCGAAGAGCGACGGGAAGAACAAGCGCAACGCGAATACGAAGCGCAAATGAGCAAACATCAAGCGGAACGGTTGGCTCAAGAACGACACGAAACCGCAGAGCAGTTACTCGATCGCATTCGTGAACAAACGAGTTACTACGATGCGTCGTACTTAGCAATGGATGTTTACCACTATCGAGAGGATTTGAAGGGAGTCGATCGATTAGATGAAGTGGTGGAGTTTTTATACAACCGGGTTCAAGAACTGAGCGAGAAGCCGATTACGATTCAAGGCACAGCCATTCAGAAGCTAAAGATCATGGATGCTCATGCTCGCAAGCTTTGGTCACAATCTCAACCTGATCCAAGACCGATTATCGAGAAGCGATCAAAGCCTGAAGCTTCAGGGGAAGAAAAAGACGAGAAGGAAGAAAAAGAATCTTACACGCATCTACGCGGCAAAGTCGTGGTGTTTGGAGGACATACGACGACGCGGACGTATGTGAAAGAGAAATTGCCAAAGGTTTATTTTGTGTGGTCTACGGTGGAAGATGGCTTATTGATTGTCGATCAGGCAGTTCAGCAAATTCAAACGGCGGATGTTGTGTTATTGCTGACTGATGATACAAGCCATGCGGTAACACGCAAAGCGATGACAGAATTGAGACGATTGAAGAAACAACCGATCGAGCTTCATCATGAGGGTGTGAATACGATCGTCGAAAAGATTGCTTGGAAGTTGATGTTCAAATCTTGTTAATCGAATTTTTTGATCGATCGCGGCTCATTAGGATTTACAACAGTCACCACTCGATTCAGACTCTCCAAAATTAAGTTAGCGGGTTCTGTTTCTTGATTTCAGCACTGTCAAATCGAGTTGGACGTAAGGATTATTCGATAAGACGGGCAGCGCATCGAATCCGCACCCCTGATCGTTAAGTTCGCTTTATAGCTAATTCGATATGCGATAAGCATTATTCGATAAGACGGGCAGCGCATCAAATCCGCACCCCTGATCGTTAAGTTCGCTTTATAGCTAATTCGATATGCGATAAGGATTACTCGATAAGACGGGCAGCGCATCGAATTTGCGCTCCTAATCATTCAATTGAACGAGGACGAAGTTAAATACCGTCCTCTTCAACTCAATGAATTGAGATCTTGAGATAAAGTGGTTGCAGTCAAAAATCGCGATCGACAAAATCCATGAACGAGCCGCTGTTTTCCGTTGAAAATCTGTCTGTTGCGTATCAAGCTGGGCAATCTCAAGTCGTAAAAAAGGTCTCGTTTGTGT
>JADEXW010000129.1 GCA_015206935.1 Pseudanabaenaceae cyanobacterium LEGE 13415
CGCTGGATTCGTACCATGTGCTGATTGCGGAATTAGACAGATATTCCGATGAGCATCGCCGCGACTGAGGTGATATTGCCGAATCACGAGCAATCCGGCATATTCACCTTGTGATCCGGCATTGGGTTGCAGTGAAATTCCGGCAAATCCAGTAATCTCAGCCAGCCAGGATTCAAGCTGGTTGAAGAGTTCCTGATAGCCTTGAGTTTGCTCGATCGGGGCAAAGGGATGCAACTGTCCAAATTCTGCCCAAGTGATCGGAACCATTTCTGCGGTTGCGTTCAGCTTCATCGTGCAAGATCCGAGCGGAATCATTGCAGAAGTCAGCGACAGATCTCTAGACTGCAAGCGATACATATATCGGAGCAGTTCAGTTTCCGATCGATAAGCCGAGAAAGTCGGGTGCGTCAGATATTCAGAAGTCCGGGCAAAGGTCGCTGGAAGTTGTACACCTGGAATTTCAGGTAACTTTGCTCGATCGCTAAAACTCTTGAGAATATCAATCAAGTCGGTTTCTGAAGTGGTTTCATCGATCGAGATTCCAACCGTATTAGCATCAATTTTGCGTAAGTTAATTCCGCGTTTTAATGCCTGTTCCAGAATCTGATCGGCTTTTCCTGAAACTTCAACTCGTAAGGTATCAAAGTAAGGTTCTGAACCAAGTTTGAAGCCTGATTTAGAAAGCGCGATCGCGAGTTGTGCGGTCATTCTGTGAATGCGATCGGCGATATTCTTCAAGCCTTCTGCACCGTGATAAACGCCATACATTCCAGCAATCACAGCCAGTAGAACTTGCGCCGTACAAATGTTACTCGTCGCTTTATCGCGTCGGATATGTTGCTCACGAGTTTGAAGCGCCAATCTCAACGCAGGCTGACCATTGCGATCTTTTGAGACACCGACTAATCTTCCGGGGAGTTGCCGTTTGTAAGCTTCTTTTGTGGCAAAGTAAGCGGCGTGAGGTCCACCATAACCGAGAGGAACGCCGAATCGTTGAGTATTCCCGATCGCGATATCGGCTCCGAATTCTCCTGGTGGCTTCAACAGCGTCAAACTGAGGAGATCTGCCGCGACTGTGACGAGCGCTCCGGATTGATGAGCGCGATCGATAAATTCGGCATAGTCATAAATCGCGCCATCGGTAGCTGGATATTGTAGTAACGCTCCGAAGATTGGCGTATCGAATTCAAATGTTTGATGATCGCCCACAATCACAGCAATTCCGAGCGGGATTGCACGAGTTTGAACGACCTCGATCGTTTGAGGATGACACGCGCTTGAGACCCAGAACGCTTTCGCCCTATTCTTGACCAGTCCGTAACTCATCGACATCGCTTCCGCTGCCGCCGTTCCTTCATCGAGCAAGGACGCATTTGCGATTTCTAGCCCTGTTAAGTCCATCACCATCGTTTGATAGTTCAGGAGCGCTTCGAGGCGACCTTGGGCAATTTCGGGCTGATAGGGCGTGTATTGCGTGTACCAACCTGGATTTTCTAAAATGTTGCGCTGAATCACAGGGGGCGTAATGCAATTCGAGTAGCCCATGCCGATAAACGATCGCATTACCTGATTTTTCGACGCGATCGCTTTGAGATCTTTCAGCAGTTCATACTCGCTGCGCCCGGCTCCGATTTGTAAGGGGCGTTGGATTCGGATACTTTGTGGAACTGCTTTATCGATCAAATCTTCAACGGAATTCAAGCCCAAGATCGAGAGCATGGCTTGAATATCTTCGCCTCGGACTCCGATATGTCGATCGACAAAGCGATCGGTGTAATTCAATTTCGTTTGAATGGGAGTGCGTTCGATCGAGTCGGATGAATCGGAATCGATCGTGGAGCGCTCACGATAATCGGACAAAATCGGCATGGAAGTGGGTTCAGACATAGGATACCGGAATCGCTAAGGGACAGAAAAATTCTTGAAATTTCAGTCGTTGAACATTCACAATATCAAATCGGTTTAGAAACATTCTGCAACAATTCACCCGCGAGGGAAACCAAAGGAGGTAAATCTACCATGAAGTTGAGATTTAGATTTTAGGAATTTGGAAGAAAAACGACGAATTTGGGTTTTATGGCGATTTGCCAAAACGAGATTGAGTTAAGCTTTCTTGTTATCCTGGTTGACATCGATTTTCACATCAAACGCCAGTGGATGCAGAACAAGCTCGATTAATCGATCAATATCGCAAACTAGACCCGCTCAACCGTCAAATCGTTCGGGTTTTTTCGATCGCGTATGAGCCAATCAGCCGAACGGCTTTTCTAAGCTGCTTTAATCCACTGGGCACAAAAAATCCCGCAGGCAAGACGTACACCACAAGTGAACTGAAGCCGCACTTCGATCGCTTACTGCAAGATGAGTTTTTGGTTCCATCGGGTCAAGCCGCGATATGCAATCCACTCATTGCCGAGGTTGCCACTCGTGAAGCGGTTGAACTAAATGAATTTCATACGATCGCGGCTGCCGCGAATGAACATTTACCGATTCACACTTATGGAAAAACAGGGCCTCGCTATTTCACCAGTGAGCGACAGTTTCTCCGTGAAGTTCGGATCGGAGTGTATAAACACAATCTCAAGTTTGTGATGGAGCAATTCGAGGATTATTATCGATACACCAATCAGAAACAGAGATTGACGATCGATGATGTTCTGACCTTTATTTGCAACAATCCTTTTGATGCAACATGGTTCCGATCGTTACCTTCAGAGATTTATCAAACCGCTTTAATCGGAATTCTCGGAAAGTCTTATCAGCATCTTATTCCAGCAACTGAAGCTTTTCAGGTTTTGCAAGAGGACTGCGCGGCGGAAACTGTTAAGTTCAAGTGGCAACCCCTCTTGTTAGTGGAGCAATTGTTGTTACGAGGACAACTTGCAGAAGCTGAAAAAGCGTTAAACCACTTGCCCCGTGAATATCAGGATAGCGGTGCAGCATTGTGGGGATGGTTCAATCTGCTGAACAATCGAACTGAAGATGCGATCGCACAATTCTCGATCGCGCTCCAAGCTTTAAGAAAAGGCACTGGAAAACGCAAAGTGTACTTTCAAGCGGCAACGGGATTGTTCTTTGTGCTGGCATTGATCAAAGAGGGATCTCCAAAACGATTAGAAGAAGCGAAAACCTATTGTGCGATCGCAAAACAAGCTAAACACTGGCTCAGTCCACCTTATGAAACGCTAGAGAAAGTGATTCAACTGCAACAAGGTGATTTAGCTCAGAAAGATTGGATTCTCGATCTTGCTCCATATCGCAATCAATACAGCATTGAAACGGTTGTGAATGCACTCTCTGTTTATTGGACAGATGCGAGTGAAGCAAAGCAATTGTTGTCTCGTGGCTTGGAATCGTTCTATGAATCGGCAAGTATTGCAGGCTATGACTGGATGGCGCTTCAAGCTGCGGCACTCTTAGCCAGATTCAAACCGCGTAGTAAGTTTGTTGAAATTACAGAACAATTAGAGCGATCGACAGGCACCACATCGATGGTTGATTTAGTGCGATCGCAAGAAGCCTGGGAGCTTTGCCTGAATGCACTCGTCAACTTACAAAAAGAACCGACTAAACCGAGTAAAACCGAGACAAAGCAGCGATTAGCTTGGTTTGTAACATTGTTTCAAAATCATTGGTTACTGCAACCGAGAGAACAATCTTTGAATGCACGAGGACAATGGGGTAAAGGTCGAAATGTTGCCCTCAAACGGTTGGATAAATCGATCGATGAATTTCCCTATTTGACGGATCAAGATCGTCTGGTTTGTGCAGAACTGAAATCCGCGCCATCCGGGTACTACGGACAGGTTGATTATAAATTTGGAGAAAGAGCGATCGCGGCTTTGGTCGGTCATCCGTATGTGTTTTGGGAAGATACGAATGTACAAATCGAGATTGTTCGCGGTGAACCGGAACTGATGGTGAAAAAGGGAAAGAGCGATCGTTTAACGCTTCAGCTTTCCCCTGCCCCAAAAGAGAATCAAAGCATTCTGGTAATCAAAGAAAGTCCTACGAGACTAAAAGTAATTGAACTGACTCCAGAACATCGTCGAATTGCTGATATTCTAGGTTCCAAGAATCAATTGGAAGTTCCGTCACTTGCAAAAGATCGAGTGCTAGCTGCGATTCACGCGATCTCAGGATTAGTAACGGTTCATTCTGATATTGGGGGTGGTGTCAGTGCTGAAGAAGTTCCCGCTGATCCGACTCCGAACATTCATCTACTTCCAGCAGGAACAGGTCTAAAAGTTTCTGTGTTAGTCCGTCCTTTTGCAATCGGTGGGGCTTACTACCGTCCGGGAATGGGTGGCGAAACTGTCATTGCTGAGATTGATGGTAAGCGATTGCAAACCACACGCGATTTGAAACAAGAACGGAAACTTGCAGAAAGCGCGATCGCAGATTGTCATACGCTCGATGACTATGAAGAAGAGGACGGGGAATGGTGGATTGAAGACCCTGAAGCTTGTTTGGAGCTATTGCTAGACTTGCAAGATTTAGGCGATCGAGCAATTATTTCACATCCTGAAGGTGAGAAATTCCGCATTCGGAAACAAGTAGGAATGGGAGATTTTCAGCTTCGGATTCAGCGCGAACAAGATTGGTTCTCTGCCACAGGTGGCGTAAAACTGGATGAGAATTCTGTTCTAGAAATGCAGCAATTGTTGAAATTGCTTGGACATACAGAAAGTCGGTTTATTCAATTAGAAGATGGTCAGTTTCTTGCACTCACCGAAGAGTTTCGTAAGCGATTAGAGGAATTTAGAGCGATCGCACAACAACATGGAAAAGGCGCACGATTTCATCCTTTAGCCGCCGTCGCGATCGAGGACTGGATCGAAGATGTGGGAGATCTGGAAGTCGATCGCAATTGGCAAGCTCATCTTAAGAAACTGAAAGAAGTTGAAGCCTATGATCCGATTGTTCCATCCACGCTGCAAGCAGAACTCCGAGAGTATCAAATCGAAGGGTTTCGCTGGATGGCAAAACTGGCTCATTGGGGTGTGGGAGCTTGTTTAGCAGATGGAATGGGATTAGGAAAAACATTGCAATCGATCGCACTAATTCTCACTCGTGCGGCGAATGGTGCAACGTTGGTGATTGCTCCGACTTCTGTGTGTCTGAACTGGATTAGTGAAATCGATCGATTTGCTCCGACTTTGAACGTAGTTCAGTTCGGAAGTGGCGATCGACAAAAAATCATCGATCGACTCCAGTCTTTTGATGTGCTGGTTTGTAGCTATGGGTTGCTTCAGCAAGATGATGTCGCGCAACTCTTAGCAAGTGTAGAATGGCAAACCATTATTCTCGATGAAGCACAATCAATCAAGAACTTTGCAACGAAGCGATCGCAAGCTGCCATGAACTTAAAAGGTGGCTTCAAACTGATTACGACAGGAACCCCGATCGAGAATCATTTGGGCGAACTGTGGAATCTGTTTCGCTTTATCAATCCGGGATTGCTTGGCTCAATGGAGCAATTCAACGAACGATTTGCAATTCCGATCGAGCGATTCGAGGACAAACAAGCTCGAATTCGCCTGAGAAAATTAATCCAGCCATTCTTACTCCGTCGAACAAAGAGCCAAGTCCTTCAAGAGCTACCTTCACGCACAGAAATCACATTGCACGTTGAACTGAGCGCTGAAGAGCGGTTATTCTATGAAGCTTTGAGAAAAAGTGCGATCGAGCGACTCTCAGAATCAGATGCCGTTGCAGGACAGAAACATTTACAAGTCTTGGCAGAGATCATGAAACTGCGTCGAGCTTGCTGCAATTCTCGCTTAGTCACTCCTGACTCTCCGTTACCCAGTTCAAAGCTTCAACTTTTTGGCGAAGTTCTCGAAGAGCTTTTGGATAATCGCCACAAAGTTTTAGTGTTCAGTCAATTTGTTGATCATCTGCGGATTTTGCAGGGATTTTTGGACGAGAAAGCGATCGCATATCAATACCTCGATGGCAGTACTTCGATTCCTGAACGCAAAAAACGCATTAACGCCTTCCAATCGGGTGAAGGGGATGTGTTCTTGATTAGCTTAAAAGCAGGCGGAACCGGATTGAATCTGACTGCCGCAGACTATGTGATTCATATGGACCCGTGGTGGAATCCAGCCGTCGAAGATCAAGCTAGCGATCGCGCTCATCGCATTGGGCAACAGCGTCCGGTAACAATTTATCGATTGGTGGCGAAAGAAACGATCGAGGATCAAATCGTTGAGTTACACCAACATAAACGCGAATTGGCAGATAGCTTGCTTGAAGGTACAGAGGTCAGCGGCAAGATTTCGACTGATGATCTGCTGCAATTGATTCAAGTGGGATAAAACTGAAGTGAATTAGCGATGAGAATCTTTTCGGAAATCGCCCCCAAACCCCCAATTCTGGGGGAGCAAGAGTCTTAAGCCCCCAGAATTGGGGGCTGGGGGGCTTTCTAAAAGTGTCCTAACTGAAATAGTTACGGCTATAGAAGTCCAGAGTACTTCAGACCTTCAAAGTCCCCCAGCATGGGGGATTTAGGGGGCACGATCCGATGACAACGAAGCAAAAAACCGCCTTAACCCCCCTCAACCATGCCACGATAGTCATCCGCCGACATCGCACCATCCAACTCAGACGGATCACTCACCTGCACCTTAATCAACCATCCCGCCGTATACGGATCATCGACTAACTTTTCCGGTGCATCCACCATTTCCGTATTCGCCTCCAGAACCGTACCACTGACAGGCGATTTCAAATCTTCTACGGCTTTCACCGATTCCACCGTTCCAAAATTCTCACCTTTTTGCACCGCAGTTCCTGGCTCTGGTAATTCCAGAAACACAATATCGCCCAGTTGGTCGATCGCGAATGCAGTAATCCCAATCGTGGCAGTCGTGCCATCGAGTTGGGCGTATTCGTGAGAGTCGGAGTATTTCAGCGTGTCAGGATAATCGAATGCCATGAGCGGTCTGGGGGTCAAATTTCAATTTCTATTCTATTGGGTTGCGCGATAGAACGGACGCTTTACGACGATCGCACCGTAATTTTTCCCCCGAATGCCGATTTCCAAGAGTTGTCCCAGTTTCGATAATTCGGTTGGAACATATCCCAGCGCGATCGCTTGTCCGACAGTTGGCGCTAATGTCCCACTCGTGACGATTCCCACTTCTGCACCTTCAGCAAAAATCGGATAGTCATGTCGCGCAATATTGCGTCCTTGCATTTGTAAGCCGACGAGCCGCTTTTTCACGCCATTTTGTTTCTGATCTTCGAGAATCGATCGACCGATAAAATCTCCTTTCGTATCGAGATGTACGAGCCAGCCTAATCCCGCTTCGAGTGGCGTGGTTGAATCGTTAATATCTTGTCCATAAAGTGCCATTGCCGCCTCTAATCGCAGAGTATCCCGCGCTCCAAGTCCACAAGGAACGACACCTGTATCGAGTAATGATCGCCAAAGCTCGATCGCGCCTTCAGGATCAAGCATGACTTCAAATCCATCCTCTCCGGTGTAGCCCGTTCGCGCGATAAACGCAGAATGACCGAGAATGTTCGTTTCTAGATGTCCAAACGGTTTGAGATGAGAAAGACTTTGATCGACGATCGCATTCAAATGTTCAACCGCTTTTTTGCCCTGAACCGCAATCAACGCTTGAGAATCAGAAAGGTTTTGAAATTCAACCCCGTCTAAATTTGCCGACATCCAATCGAAATCTTTTTGAGTCGTCGCCGCATTGACGATCACCGTCCAGCGATCGTCGCCTTGAAAATAGAAAATCAAATCATCAATAATCCCGCCTTGTTCATTCAGCAGCACCGTATATTGAGCTTGACCAGGCTGGAGGCGGCTCAAATCGGACGGAACGAGGCGCTGAATCTGAGACAGCACATCCTTGCCTGAGAGCGTAAATTTGCCCATATGGGAAATGTCGAACATGCCAGCATCCGCCCGGACTGCGTGATGCTCTTGAGTAATTCCGCTGAATTGGACAGGCATTTCCCAGCCAGAAAAGCCAACCATCCGGGCATTTAGCTCGATCGCTAAGTCATACAACGGGGTGCGGCGCAAAGAATTCAAGGGAGCAACTCACTCTATAAAAACATCATTCCAAAGTTATCATTTCTCGCAATTTTGATTCGTGAATGTATCCTAGATTGCAAACTTCTCGCAATTTTCCCTGATCGATCCCCAATTTGAATTCTCTGCCTGAAACCCCTTGCCAACTTTGCCATCCAGACTCAAACTAAGGGTGGGAGTCGAAGTGGAAGTAAGAGGTTATTTTGTGAAAAAGGTATTAGCAATAATTTTAGGAGGGGGCGCTGGAACCCGCTTATATCCGCTGACGAAGCAACGCGCCAAGCCTGCTGTTCCCCTCGCCGGAAAGTATCGCCTGATTGATATTCCGGTCAGTAACTGTATCAATTCCGAAATTTTCAAGATCTACGTTCTGACTCAATTTAATTCTGCTTCTCTCAATCGTCACCTAAGTCGCGCCTACAATTTCTCTGGCTTTAATGAAGGTTTTGTTGAAGTTCTTGCGGCTCAACAAACTGCCGAAAATCCCAATTGGTTTCAAGGAACGGCGGATGCAGTTCGCCAATATATTTGGCTGTTTCAAGAATGGGATATTGATGAGTATTTGATTCTTTCGGGTGATCATTTGTACCGGATGGATTATCGCGAATTTGTGCAACGTCATCGCGATACAGGTGCAGATATTACGCTCTCGGTTGTGCCAATGGATGAGGCGCGTGCTTCGGAATTTGGATTGATGAAAATCGATGATTCTGGGCGCGTGGTGGACTTCAGTGAGAAGCCGAAAGGAGATGCCCTAAAATCGATGCAGGTTGATACACAGGTTCTGGGTTTAACCGCTGAAGAAGCTGCTAAAAATCCCTACATTGCTTCAATGGGGATTTATGTTTTCAAGAAAGAAGTTCTCGAAAAACTGCTAAAAGAAGCGCCCAGTCAAACGGACTTTGGAAAAGAAATTATTCCAAGTTCGTCAAATCGTTACAACGTTCAAGCGTATTTATTTAACGATTATTGGGAAGATATTGGAACGATCTCTGCTTTTTACGATTCCAATTTGGCATTAACTCAGCAACCCTATCCGCCGTTTAGTTTCTATGACGAAACTGCGCCGATCTACACTCGTCAAAGATTCCTTCCACCGAGCAAATTCCTCGATTCTCATGTAACCGAATCGATTATTGGTGAAGGCTGCATTTTAAAGAATTGTCGGGTGCATCATTCGGTATTGGGAGTTCGATCGAGAATTGAAGCGAATTCAATCATCGAAGATACGCTAATCATGGGAGCTGACTTTTACGAGGGTCATGCTGAACGCAAATCTGGCTTAGATTGCCATACGCCAAGAGTGCCATTAGGAATCGGTTCCGATACGATCATTCGCGGCGCAATCATTGATAAAAATCCTCACATCGGCTGCAATGTGCAAATCGTGAACAAAGATCGGGTGCAAGAAGCCGATCGAGAAAATCTCGGTTTCTATATTCGCAGTGGCATTGTTGTCACATTGAAAGGTGCAATCATCCCCGACGGAACCATTATCTAAGGTTCATTTAGTTTTATTGATTGGCTTACCTGGGAGCGGGAAATCGACTTTTGCCCGCTCTCTTTTCAATGCGCGAATTATCTCAACCGATGAAATTCGCGCTCAATTGTTCGGAGAAGAAGCGGTTCAAGGCAGTTGGTTAAAAATTTGGTTAGAAGTTCGATCGCAGTTTGAGCAAGCAGTAAAAGCGATCGAGAATAATGAAATTAAATTTGCGATTTACGATGCAACCAATGCGGTCAGAAAACAACGCAGAGCCGCGATCGCATTAGCGCGAAAATGTGGATTTACGCACATTACTGGGGTTTGGATTAATGCCCCGATCGAGATTTGCTTGGAACGGAATAAAGCACGATCGCGGGTGGTTCCAGAAGAAGTAATTCAGCGGATGGCACGTCGATTGTATGGAGCGCCACCGGGATTGGATGAGGGATTAGATGAATTGCTGTATGGAGATCCAGCGAATTCGCAATCAACTACCCCACCGCGTAGATAGTAGTCATGGAGTTTGTGAGAATGCGGAAAGTGTTCTTTCCTGGACATTTCCATCTTCACAAGGCTGGATTTGACTACAGATCCAAGTAAGCATTCAAGCGATACGAGTTGATGTATGAGTTTGAATGATGGTCAATTTTGCGGAGGCGCAAATGTACTTCCAAGTACTTTGACGGAAATAGACTCTGAAATTTTTGGGCAGTCTGAAAGCGTTCCTATTCAAAATCGTCATCTATGTCTACGCTTTATCTCGTTCAGCAAGGAACAACGGTTCGCAAGGAACAGTCTCGATTTATCATTCAACCGACTGGGCAATCTGAGCAAGCACCGATTTCAGTTCCAATCCGAGAGGTCGATCGATTGCTAGTCTTTGGCAATATTCATCTAACGACATCTGCCATTTCAAGTTGTTTAGAGTCTCATGTGCCTGTGATGTTTCTGACTCAAACTGGGCGATACAAGGG
>JADEXW010000667.1 GCA_015206935.1 Pseudanabaenaceae cyanobacterium LEGE 13415
CGGCACGACTTTGTGAAGCGCACTTAAACAGCGATCGAACAGATACAGAGGCTTATTTTCTACTTAGCAAAATCTATCAAGAACTTAAACAAATTCCCCAGGCAGAACAAGCCCTGCAAAAAGCAATTTATCTTAATCCCAAGTTCTATGATGCTTTGATTGAACTAGCAGTTTTAAAGGAACAACAAGGAGATTTCACCACCGCAAACATTCTCAGATCCAGAGTCCAAAGGCTTCTCAACTTATAATGTAACTCCTATGCTAAACAGAATCACCAATCGAATTTTACTAGGCTATTCCATTCCGTTATTGTTTCTCATTGTGCTGAGTTTGGTGGTTTATCGATCGACCACACGCACCTTCGAGCTACAAGCCCAAGCGCAGCAGGCTGAACAAAACATCCGCAGCACTAATGAACTGGTTGAAGGAATCAATCGGATGATTGGTGCGGGGCGCGGTTACTATATCTTTCCAGGGCAGCAAGACTTTCTCAAAACCTATAATGCAGGACGGCAACAAGCTGCGGCAAAAGCTCAAGAATTGCAATCTTCAAGGAATCCAGTGGTTCGTAATGCGGTAAGTGAAGTCACAAAGTTAGTTGATCAGTACGATGATGTGTTCCAGAGTGCATTTCAATCTGTCAATCAGCGCAACCTAGCACAAGCCAGAGCAGAACTCGCAAAACCTCGCATTGTAGATGTATTAGAGCGGCGCGATCGAGTAGTCAGCGAACTTCAGAGCGAACTAGATCGAATCAATCAATCGGTTGCTGACTCTCAAGGGTTTGTGCTGAGATTGATTGTGATTGGAACAACGGTAGCACTGATCTCAACGATTCTGGTTGGATTGTTGAATAGTTTGCCCTTAAAGCGTCAACTGCCGAAAGTAGTGAATGCAGCGGAAGCGATCGCGGATGGAAATCTCACTTACTCTTTGTCTCAAACTAAAGATAAAACCGAAGTTGGTCAATTGCTGATTGCATTTCAGAACATGATCAAGAGCTTGAATGCGCTGATTTCTCAATCTCAACGATCAGGAATTCAAATCAGTACTTCAACAACGCAGATCGCTGCTGCGGGTAAACAACTGGAAGCTACGGTGAATGAGCAATTTGCCTCAATGAATGAGGTGAATGCAACGGCGCGACAGATTGCGATGACAGCGGGGAACTTAGCGAGATCGATGGATGAGGTGGTGAAAACTGCTCAAGAAACAACGAATGCTGCAACCGATAGTCAATCGAACTTAGAAAAGATTCAGTCTGCGATGCAAAGACTTGCTTATGCAACGAATTCGATTTCATCTAAATTGAAGGTGATGGATGAGAAAGCGAACAATATTAATACCGTTGTAACTACCATCACTAAGGTTGCAGATCAAACGAATTTATTGTCTTTGAATGCTGCGATCGAGGCAGAAAAAGCAGGCGAGTATGGGGCTGGATTTGCAGTAGTGGCGCGTGAGATTCGACGATTGGCGGATCAATCCGCAGTTGCAACTCTTGAAATCGAACAGATGGTCAAGGAAATGCAATCTTCGGTTTCAACAGGTGTGATTGAAGTGGATAAGTTTCGCGGTGAAGTGAAGCAATATGTGGATGAAGTCGGAAATGTGAGTCAGCAGATTGCCAGCTTTATTACCGAAGTTCAAGGACTGACACCCAGATTTATCACAGTCAGTCAAAGCATGGATGAACAATATCGAGGAGCAGAGCAGATTAGTACTGCGATCGCTCAATTGCGCGATGCGTCTCAACAAACGGTACAGTCAATTCAGGAGACGAACTATGCACTCACACAGTTAGATGATGCTACACGAGGCTTGCAGCGCGAAATTTCACAATTCAAGGTGTAAGGCATGGTTACGATCGAAGAAATGAACGATTGTTGGAATCGGATCGGCGCAGAAGGCGATCGCAGTTGTGATGAACTCAAGCAAGTGACACACTGCCACAATTGTCCTGTGTTTTCTCAATCTGGAAGACTGTTACTAGAGCGGGAAGTTCCGAGCGATTACATTCAAGAATGGACATCTACGATCGCAGAACGCGGATCAGTTCTGAGTGTGCGATCGACGGAAGAAATGCTTTCGCTGATTTTGTTTCGATTGGGAAAGGAACAATTCGCGATTTCAGTCCGATCGCTGCAAGAAGTGATTCGTCCAACCCGAATTCATACTTTGCCCCATCGCAGCAATCGTCTATTTCTGGGATTGACGAGCATTCGAGGTGAAATCTTACTGTGTGCATCACTGAGAGAGTTCCTGAACATTGAAGCGACTGCAACATCCGATCGTGAGCAGATGCTAATTGTGGGAACCACTCAGCGCAAATGGGTGTTTCCAGTGGATGAAGTGTATGGAATTCGGCGCTATACACTCCGAGACATTCAAGATCCGCCTGTTGTTTTACTGAAAACGAATGCAGCTTATACGCAAGGGATTATTACCTGGAAAGATCAGAAAGTGAACTATCTCAATGCAGACTTGCTGATTGATACGCTCGATCGGAGATTGCTATGAGCTATTCAATGCGCGATCTATTTCAGCAAGAAACCACTACTCAAGTCGATCGCTTAAGAGATTGTTTAACTCATTTGCAGCAACAGCCGGATCAAAAAGATCAAATTGATGCCGCTTTGCAGTCGATTCATGCGATCGTGGGTGTGGCTCATTTGATTGAGTTTGAAGCTGCAATCCGTCTATCAGAAGTCATGCAAGCTGCTTTGAATAAAGCTTATGAAGGTCGATCGCCTTTGACTCCTGTCAGGTTGGAATCTTTGCTGCATGGCTGTACATTGCTTTCTCAGATGAGTCAGCTTGAGGATACAACACAATGGACATCGAATCATGCAGAGGACTTAGAGAAAACACAGAAATCGATCGAGGAACCATCATTTTCTGTTCCATCATCTAACAATAACGGTTCAGATTCAGTGCAGCCGGCGCAACCACTGATGATTGAGAGCAATGGAGCGAATCATACTGAAAAGCCCGCGATTCTGCTTGATGGATCACCGATTGAACTATCTTCTCAAAGCATTGTTCAAGATCAGCCACCGATTGAATCATCTTCTTCTCAAAGCATTGTTCAAGAA
>JADEXW010000130.1 GCA_015206935.1 Pseudanabaenaceae cyanobacterium LEGE 13415
CGCTCTGGTCATCCTCTGGTTGTTCGCCCTAGAGATACTACGGCTGGAGATACAGCGCGAAGTGAGCCTTATCCCCCTATCCCGTATAACATTGCGTTTGCTCAGAGTACGTCCAGACCTCGTGTCTACTACAGTTACGGCGAGAACACTTCTAATAGTGTGTATGCCAGTCACAACGACAACGATCGCTGGGAAACGCTTGTCAAATCTCTAGTAACACGAGTTAACGCAATCATCGTGAGTGGAATTAGTCCATCCCGCCCGAACCAAGGGTATGGTGGCTTGCACAATTTCCCACGATTTATTGAACGGTGGGAAAACAGGGAGCAAGACCCAATTCCTCTTAATTTCTCAGGCTCACTCATTCAATTGAGCTATACCAACTATGCGACGGCTCCGTTTGAACTTGAGAATTTAGAGCCAGGAGCAAGCTTATCTTCTGCGAGACAGACAGATCCTGGTAATGAAAACAACAGATACTACGATCCTCCCGCTCGTCGTTGGGGTTATGATGTCGCTTTGCAATACAGTCCAGCAAGTCCAGCCGCCGCTCGTTTTGTGACTGCAAGTAAAAACCGAAGTGAATACTACGTCGAACCTCCTGCCAATGATCCGTACATCGCGAACCTCTGTGAAGCTGCAAAGTCGGCGCTGAATCTAAATACCAACTGTCCGAGAAGAGGAGGAAGCTAAGATGGCGCATTACTTGACCAAGCAACAAGCAGTTTCTTCCAAGCAGAACAAACGATCGCTTCAATTGATTCGGAGAATGTCGATCGCGCAGCGTTCAGATCAAGGTTTAACTCTGATTGAAGGACTACTTGCGATCGTCATCATCTCTATCACGATGGTTAGTATCACCCCGCCGATCTTTTGGGCAGTGGCATCACGGGTTCAAACGCAACGAGCGGAGCAAGCTTTGAAACTTGCACAGGGGGAAATCGATCGAGTTCGCACGATCGTCGATCGGGGTGAAACTGCCTCAGATAGAAGTTTCAATCTTCTTCCCCCTACTACTGATGCGGCAACCAACGTTAGAAGTGGTGTCGCTGCCCCAAATGCGCCTCCAGCACAAGCGACTGAGGTGCTATCGACAAGGAGTTGTCCTACAACGGCTTCGTTTCCTCCAGCCAACACTACTACCTTTGTACAAATTGACACGAATGGGGATTGTGAGGCTGACTATCTACTGCAAACCTTTCGTAGTCAAGGACTTGACCAGAACGGTAATCCATTTACCAATGCTACTAACCAGACGCTTTCAGGATTTGTGATGGGAGTTCGGGTGTATTCGGCTGTTGCAAGACCCGCATTAGTGGCAAGTCGGGGTAGCACTGAGCCTGCTTCTCTGCGAGGAACCAACGGACTAGGCAATCAGCTCAATCGTCCTTTGGCAGTTTTGTTTTCTACGATCGTTCGCAGTAACGACAGCCAAAACCTCGAACTTTACCGGAGGCTTTGTCCAGCCACAGCCGCTCAAACCGGAGCTTGTTAATGCCTGTTCAACTTCATGCACAAAGAAATATGGTTAAGTCATTGTTGAAACGGTACTCAAAGCGCCGTTCTTCCTCAAATGCAGGTGGTTTCACACTTGTGGAACTACTGGTTGCGATGATTGTGGGTGGACTAATTTCGGCTGGACTGCTTTTTATCGTGGTGCAGCTTATTCAAGCAAATCTACGTGAAGCGGCTCGAAGCGACACACAGCGAGATTTACAGGCTGCGATCGATTACATTGCGCGGGATGTGCGTGAAGCGGTTTATGTTTATGATGCAACCTGTCTTCTCGATCGACCCGCAGCCCCCGATAATACACGGTGTCCTGGGTTGAGAAGTTACTTGCCAGAGGCGATCACTGGTACTGGCGGCGCTGGATTCTCAAATGGTACTACGTTGACGAACGTTCCAGTACTAGCATTCTGGCGGCTTGATCCACTCCCTGAAGCACTGAGGCAAGTTTGCTTTAATAATCGCAATGCTTACAGTCAACAACCGCCACTCCCTGTCGCTATCAATGGTGTTCCCTGTCTTTCTGGTCGGATGTATACTCTCGTCGTCTATTCATTGAATCGACGGCAGGGAACAGCCGTGAGCCGAGGACGTGCAAGAATTATGCGGTACGAACTGCCTCAGTTTACTACTAGAAGCATTCCGACCGGGACAACCCCCGCCGCACCTACGCCGATCGCGGGATGGGTTGATCCAAAAGGCAGAACTTCAACTGGAAAAGAGACTAGCTTTTTGGCTTGGCCTGTTGACCGAGCTTCTCTAACTGCGACAGCACTGGAGTCATTGCAGGTAAGCAGAGGTCAGATAGAAGGCAGTGCTGACCCACTCACAGATTTTGTAGACTGGAGGGGGCTGTATGACCAGTCCGGTAGTGGAATGAGCCAAGGGAGACCCTCGGATCTACCAGGACTCGTCTTGACTCCAGCAAATGGTAGTTCAGCGACGAACGATCCACCACGGGGATTTTATGTCTATGTTAGAGGAGCAGAGCGAGAGGGCGATTTGAATCAGGAAGTTGTGATTCGGATTCATGGTGATGCAGCAGGCAGACCTGGCATTCCGGATTCAACCCCTGATCGACCTAGAGTGCCGATTTCCTTGGAAACTCGCGTCCTAATTCGCGGTGTGACAAACAAAACCCAATAATGCCTTACACGCCATCTATTATCTATGAAAAGGCAAAGCTCTTTTAATTCACACGCTAGCACAGGCGGATTTACGCTGATTGAAGCCCTAGTTACTATGGTGCTGATTGGCATTCTATTTGCAATCGCGGCTCCGAACTGGGTCGCATTTCTGAATCAGCAACGAGTGGGATCGGCTCGAAACCAAATTGCCCAAGCGATCCGAACGGCTCAATCAGAAGCACAACGCACCAAAGTCAATCGCGCTCTTGTGGTTCAGAACAACAATAATCAGCCGCGATATGCGATCGTGCCCACACCGAATAACACTGTCGATATAAACCAAATTAATAATTGGCAGCGGTTAGGAGATGGAAATATCCAACCTGGGACAATTCGACTTTGGGTAGATCAAGGAACTTCTTCAGCAGATCCTCCTCCTTTAATCTTTGATACGCATGGAAGCGTTGTGACTAGCACTCTACCTAATCCTAATAATGCTTTGCCCTACACGATTACGATCGGAGCCACAGCATCTCGCAATCCAAGACGCTGTGTTGCAGTCGTAACAATTTTAGGAGCAACCAGGGAAGGAGCAGATAGAACAGCAACCGATGTCGAAGGTTGTCCACTGCCACCCGTGTAAGTTCTAGCGCTATTCACCTTGCTTTCGACGGTTGAATTAGGGTAAATCAGATTAGCAGTTACACTGGCACTAATTTCTAATGAACGACGATCGACACAAAACCCAAGCAGGACGATTTGGGACTGTTCAAACTGACTGGCTCATGCTGAATTCGAGGCGGCGCAATTCCAGTTGCGGATTTACGCTATTAGAAGCGATTAGCTCTTTGGTGCTGATTGGGATTTTGGCTGCGATCGTCGCCCCATCTTGGCAAGCATATCTGAATGCTCAACGGTTAAACGTGGCAAGAAACGCAGCGGTGGGCGCTCTCAATGATGCTAAAACTCGCGCAAAGCACCAGCATATCACTTACGAAGTCGGCTTTCGACAGCAAGGACAGCTAGTACAGTGGGCGGTTTATCCTGATGGTGCAGACCCATTACAGCAAAATTGGCAGAACCTGAATGAAGGCGTGAAATTGTTAGAAGCGCCAGAGACTACGATGGCAAGAAGGCAGGGGATTTATCGAGTTCAATTTAACGATCGGGGAGAAGCCAATGGACAACTCGGCGGCGTGGTCTTTGGCTCCGCTGCCGGAGGTGGGACGAAACGCTGTGTGATTGTTTCCAATTTGCTTGGCACAATCCGAGAGGGGGAAAATCGACCGACTCGACAAAACAATCCCTGCGAATAATTACCGCTTCACGTTTTGAGTTTTTTGACGATCGAGCTTGAAAATCAAAGTCGATAGGGGTGGGAGACAGAGATCGATCGAGTATGAATGGTTGTGAAATGCCCATTCATCTGTCCATTTACCGCCCAAGTTGCCGAGGTTACTGCCACCAAATTCACGGGCATCGCTGTTGAGTAATTCGGTGTAGAAGCCAGGTTCGGGAACGCCTACCCGGTAGTGGCTGTGGGGTTGGGGCGTGAAATTACAGACAGCAACGATGAAATTATCTGAACCTTTGTCTCGACGGATAAAGGAAACAACGCTATGGCGATTGTCACTACAGTCGATCCATTCAAAACCGTCCTCAGCAAAATCTTGAGCAAACAGAGAAGGTTCAGCTTGATAGAGCGAGTTCAGAACCGTGAGGAAGTGTTTTAGTTTTTGGTGAGGCTCGTACTGGAGGAGATGCCAATCGAGATCGCCCCAGACATTCCATTCGTTCCACTGTCCGAATTCCATACTCATAAAGAGAGTCTTTTTGCCTGGATGGGCAAACATATAACCGTACAAGCAGCGGAGATTAGCAAATTTTTGCCATTCGTCTCCAGGCATTTTGCCGATCATGTTGCTTTTACCGTGAACAACCTCATCGTGAGAGAGCGCTAGCATGAAGTTTTCGCTGTGGTGATACCAGATGCTGAAGGTGAGGTTGTTTTGGTGGAATTGGCGGAACCAAGGGTCCATATGGAAGTAGTCCAACATATCGTGCATCCAGCCCATGTTCCATTTGAGGTTGAAGCCTAAGCCACCGACATAGGTGGGCCAAGAGACCATAGGCCAGGATGTCGATTCTTCAGCGATCGATAGTGAACCGGGAAAATAACTGAACAGAAGATTGTTCATTTGACGGAGAAAATCTGCTGCTTCGATGTTTTCTCGTCCACCGTATTGATTTGCGACCCATTCTCCGTCTTTGCGACAGTAATCGAGATAGAGCATAGACGCGACTGCATCGACGCGAATTCCGTCAATGTGATATTTGTCGAACCAGAATAAGGCGTTGGCAACGAGGTAGTTGCGGACTTCGTTGCGTCCGTAGTTGAAGACGAGCGTGCCCCATTCTTTGTGTTCGCCTTTGCGGGGATCGGCGTGTTCGTATAAGTGCGTGCCGTCGAAAAAGGCGAGACCATGACCGTCTTTGGGGAAGTGACCGGGAACCCAGTCCACGATCACACCGATTCCGTTGAGATGGCATTGATCGACGAAGTACATGAAGTCTTGCGGCGTGCCATAGCGGGAAGTGCAAGCGTAGTGACCGACGACTTGATAGCCCCAGGAACCGTCGAAGGGATGTTCTGCGATCGGTAAGAGTTCGATATGGGTGAAGCCGAGTTCTTTGACGTAAGGGATTAGTTTTTCGGCGAGTTCTCGATACGTGAGAAAACGCGCTCCGGGTTTGAGATCGGAGACGAGAACAGGGGGATAGGTTTCACCGTTGGCTGATTTGGCAGGCTCGGCAGAAGAGGCATGGAGCCAGGAGCCTAGGTGGACTTCGTAGACGGAAATGGGTTGGGTTAACTGATCAGTGTGACGGCGTTTTTCGAGCCAGTCTTGGTCGTTCCAGGTGTAATCGTTGAGATCGGTGACGATCGAGGCGGTTTTAGGTCGAACTTCTTGCTGGAAGCCGTAAGGATCAGATTTTTCGTAGATGTGTCCAGCGTGGTTCTTAATTTCGTATTTGTAGTGGGTTCCGATGCCGAGTTCGGGGATGAAGAGTTCCCATACTCCGGCGGGGCGACGGCGCATTTGATGTTGTCGTCCGTCCCAGAGGTTAAAGTCACCGAGAAGGGAAACGTTTCGGGCGTTGGGTGCCCAGACTGCGAAGTAAACACCGGACACACCGTTTTGAGTGGTGAGGTGTGCGCCGAGTTTTTCGTAAATTCGGTGGTGGTTGCCTTCGGTGAATAGGTGAAGGTCGAAATCAGTGAGGAGCGGGGAACGGAAGGCGTAGGGATCGTAGATGACGCGATCGTGTTCTCCGTGTTTGATGCGGAGTTGGTAGTTGATGAGTTCAGGAATATCGATCGTGCATTCAAAAAAGTGGGGATGATGCAGCGATCTCATTGGGTATTCGGAGCGCGATTCGGGCAGGATCACGGAGACGGCATCGGCTTGGGGCTGATAGGCGCGGACGACCCAGACCGTTTTTCCGTCTTGCTCGATCGGATGAGGACCAAGCACTTCAAAGGGGTCATGGTGTTGGTTGCCTATAATCCGCTCAATCTGGTCTGGGGCGATCGTCATCGACATGAAGCTACCTGCCTTAAATCGGGGGTGTTAATAAATTCAGATTCGGAACGTTAAATGTAAAAGTTATGTAATAAACGGTAGCAAATCATTGTAAAAGTCTCAATTCTTTCATCGATGCCGCTTTTGTGCATCATAGACAGAATTGGGGCATTTGACACGGATTCAATGAAAAAACTCCCAATCTGCGATCGTGCAGTTGGGAGTTTCAGCAAATTAAAACTGAAAAATCAGGCGCTACCCGTGAACGTAACTTCGGGAAACTTCGATTGCGCTTCTGCCATCGGGCGATTTTTGCCCTCCTCTTGCCAGTAGTTGATCACTTCGGTCGCTTTGTTGAGCAATTCGACGCGATCGACTTCTGAAATCCAATGCTTTTTCTCTAACTCGGTCTTGAGTTGTTCCCAGGCATCGTTGCGGGGCCAGAAGAAATAAGAGGTCAGTGGGCTAGTTCCCTTGCCAACCACTTGATCGACGGCTAACGCAACGTTTTCATCGAGCCACAGTACTTTTAGAATAAATTTCGTCAAATCCGAACCTCCAGCGCAGTCCCAAGCTTGAAATATTACGATCAGCTATTCTACCGCACAGTTTCGGTAGATGATGGAAATTGCTTGAAAGTGGGGGAAAGTACTGTGGTGGCTGTGGTGTTTGATATCGATGGGGTGGTGCGCGATGTGGGCGGGTCGTATCGTCGGGCGCTGGCAGATACGGTGGAGCATTTCACACAGGGGCGGTATCGTCCTTCGTCGCAGGAGATTGACGCGCTCAAGGGTGAAGGGGTTTGGAATAACGATTGGGAAGCGTCGCAAGAGTTGATTTATCGGTATTTTGAGGCGCAAGGTGAGAAGCGCGATCGTTTAAACCTGGAGTATTCAACGATCGTTCAATTCTTCCAATCACGCTATCGGGGAACTGATCCGATTCATTGGAATGGATATATTTGCCAAGAACCGCTGCTGTTAGACAAGGCTTATTTAGACGGATTGACTGAGGCGGGGATTCAGTGGGGATTCTTTAGCGGGGCGACTCAGGGATCGGCTCGGTATGTGTTGGAAAAACGAATCGGGTTAGAGGCTCCGGTATTGATTGCGATGGAGGATGCGCCGGGGAAGCCTGATCCCACCGGATTGTTTCTGACGTTGGAACGGTTGGGAGGGACGGAACCAGCGGTGATTTATGTTGGGGACACGGTGGCGGATATGTATACGATCGTGAAGGCGAGAGAGATTCAGCCGGAGCGATCGTGGATCGGTGTAGGAGTGTTGCCGCCGCACGTACAAGAGACAGAGGCGCGGAAAGTAGCTTATCGAGCAACGTTGGAAGAAGCGGGAGCCTCGATCGTGCTTGATAACGTGCAAGCATTAACACCGGAAATCGTGAAGCAACTTACGAAAACAGAGAATTAATTGCAAGAATCGCGCTTGATCTAACTTAGATGAGGCTTGTCGTCACGGACATCCTCACGTTTGTTACGACAAGCGCGATTTTTATGTAAAAATCTGCCCCTTCGTGACGACAAGCGCGATTTTTACGCAAAAATTCTGCCGTTCGTGACGACAAGCTTCGATTCATAAGCTTTATTAAAGCTGACGTAACGACAAGCGCGATTTTCAACTGATTTACTTATTTTTTGACAAGAAAACAGCCTTGAGGAGATACATAAAGACTACTCCTCATATCTCACCCTGTACCAGAAGTTGTCTTCGCTTCGTTTGCGGCGGATTGTGTCCCCTAAATCCCCCAATTCTGGGGGACTTTGAAGAGTGGAAACACTTTGGAATGCTGGAAATTCTTCTATTTCAAGGCTTTTAGAATGGGAAATCTAGGGAGGCAAACTCGAATTCATGCACGATCAATAAAAAAACAAAAACCGTAAGACTGGATCTCACGGGTTGAAAGACGATCGTATTTCGATTCAGAATTTAGGATTTGAGACTGATGAATTTCTCTAGAGCGCTGGTCATTGTGGGAGGCCAACGGCGGATGTTTTTCACCCAATCAAGATCTTTGTAACGTTTATCTAGCCCAACCGCAGACACCCATTGACTTTCGGCTTCTCCTTGTCTGCCTTGAACCCAAAGCGCTGCGGTTAATGCAGCTCGCATATCCGCAAATTTGGGATACTTGCGAACGAGATTTTTCATCGTGCGAATCGCTTCCTCAGTCTGTCCAAGTTGGTATTGAGCAAGGGCATAGTTTGCACGAGCAAAAGCGTAGTCTGGGGCAGAATCAGCCGCTTTGAGGAAATCTTTGGCGGCGAGTTCCCACTGTCCAAGTCCAGCTTCAGCATTACCACGATTGTTGTAGGCGGCGGGATCGGTGGGATCGAGTTCTAGAACTTTGTTGTAGTCCGCGATCGCGTCTTCCCATTTGCCTAATCCTTCCAATGCGGTTCCGCGATTGAGATAGGGATCAGGTGCGGTTGGATCAAGTTCGATCGCTTTATTGAAATCTTCGATCGCGCTTTCGAGTTTGTTTTGGCTGACCTTGGCATTGCCGCGATTGCTCCAAAGGGCGGGATTGTCGGGCATCAGGTTGATCAGTTCTGTCCAAGAGGTTTCGGCGTTGGCAAAGTCGCCTTTGTTGGTGGACTCAAAGGCTTGCTGCCGTAGACCTGCCAATTGCTCGAAAACGGTCTTGACTGAAGGCGTTTCTGAGTCTGCTAAGACTGGAGACGATGTGATACCGAACGCGATCGCAATCACGAGCAGGAATTTGAACAGAGTGCGAAACATGAAACCTCTCTAGAACAGTTAAGACAGCAGTGCCATTTGGCTATCGGGCGGCGTGTAGCCCAGATGTTTCCAAGCGGCTGCCGTGGCAATTCGACCACGGGGAGTACGGCTAAGATACCCGATTTGCATTAAATAGGGTTCGTAAACTTCCTCGATCGTTTGAGCATCTTCTCCGGTGGAAGCGGCGAGGGTTTCAAGTCCAACAGGCCCGCCATTGTGCCGTTCGATCATAAAGCTCAGGAGGCGGCGATCCGTCCAGTCGAGTCCACAAGGATCAACGTTAAAGAGTTGGAGAGCCTCAGCAGCGATCGTTCGATCGATATCTCGAACGGTTTTCACTTCCGCATAATCTCGGACTCGTTTGAGCAGCCGATTCGCAATCCGAGGCGTTCCACGGGAGCGGCGAGCCACTTCTTCGGCTCCGTCCGTAGTAATTCTCATTTTCAGGAGTGAAGCGGTGCGGATGACGATGTTAGAGAGTTCGTCGATTTCATAAAAGCGGAGGCGTTGAATTAATCCGAAGCGATCGCGCAACGGAGACGTTAATGCACCAACTCGCGTTGTGGCTCCAACTAGCGTGAATGGCGGCAATTTCATCGATTGAATCTTCGCACTCTTGCCTTTTCCGAGTGGAATATCGACGCGAAAATCTTCCATTGCGGGATAGAGCAATTCTTCCGCCACTTTCGCCAATCGATGAATTTCATCGATGAAAAGGATATCGCCCGGTTGAAGACTGATGAGCAAGCCCATGATGTCTCGTGGACGTTCTAAAGCGGGAGCGCTTGCAATCTTGCATTTCACCCCCATTTCTTCCGCCAAAATTAGCGACATTGTGGTTTTGCCGAGTCCTGGAGGTCCATATAGCAACAAGTGATCGAGCGGTTCTTTACGGGACTTTGCAGCGCGGATGGCAATATCGAGGACATCTTTGAGGTCTTTTTGTCCGATATATTCCATCAGCGATTGGGGACGGATTTTCTCCTCCAATTTGCTGCGTTCTTCAGGCTCCGGGTCGGCTTGGAGAATCATGGACTTCTTACATGGCGCGGATTCGCCACTGGAGACAGCTTGCACCATTAACGACAACTCGCCAGAGGACGCAGAAGCTTTATCTCGATCGTTGGGCTGTTTTTTAGATGAAATGATCGCCATAATTTACGAAAACCGTCATACCTAGAGGCATCATGGAGATTCCGTCTACCTTTTCCGTTCCTGATTCGATTTCGTTTGAAGGCGCGATCGAGTTCACTCAATCTCTCCTTGCCGAAGTCGAACAACGTCGCGTATCGGAACCTGAACTTGAACGAATCATAACCGCATTAGTACAAAGTGAGAATGGCGCACGCGGATTTTTTGTCAGTTATTTAACCGACGATCGCGATTTTATCGATTCGATCCAACCCACAGTAGTACAAGCCTTGCTCAACTCTGAGGGCACAGTCGGGGACTTATTGACCAAAAATCTTGTCATGTCTACCGCAATGATTTTGACCCATACACGGAATCAAAACTCAGAACTAGCGGCAGGTTCAGCCC
>JADEXW010000668.1 GCA_015206935.1 Pseudanabaenaceae cyanobacterium LEGE 13415
CATCGAAGGCGTTGAGTAATTCCGAAATCTAGAATCAATTTAACGAGAGGGCATTTCGCCCTCTTTTTTTATTTTTTTATTTGAGAGAGTTGAGAAATTTGTACCTTGCGTTGACCCTCCAGTAAACTGGAATGTTCAAAATGGAAAGGTGATAACAATTTAGAATCTCAATTATGAAGCGCTCTATCTTCAAAACAACGCTTTTTGGACTCTCGATCGCATCGACGATCGCGTTCAGTGGATTAACTGCTTGCTCTAACTCCGTTCAATCCTCTAGCTCTCCGATGGTAGGAATGGATCACAGCAAAATGGATCACGGTTCGACGAACCACAGCATGATGAATATGGATCTGGGCCCCGCAGACGAAAATTTTGATCTGCGATTCATTGATGCCATGATTCCACATCATCAAGGCGCGATCGACATGGCAAACGACGCGCTACAAAAATCAAAGCGTCCCGACATTCAGAAGCTCTCAACCGCGATCGTGACCTCACAGCAAGCCGAGATCGAGCAAATGAAGCAGTGGCGCAAGGCTTGGTATAACCAGTAGGCGATCGTGATATCGAATCAGCACGCATAAGAAACAGCGGACAAGGATTTCCTCATCCGCTGCAACCTGAACAGAGCGAAACTTCAAACCTTAGAGATGAGCCGAAAGCACTTCACGGTATTGACTCTTTTGCTTCACGCCTTTTAATTCCGCCACTTTATCTTTGTTCTTGAAGATATGAACGGTCGGCGTTCCCATCACACCCGCTGCTTCTGCGATATCCGGATCTTCTTCGATGTCGATTTCGACAAAGTGAATCTGACCATCGAACTCATCCACAACCTTGCTCAAAATCGGCTTCAAGGTATGACAAGGGCCACAACTCGGTGACGCATACTTCACGACAATCGGTCGATCGCTTTGGTGATACAACTTCCGCAGTGCCAATCCACCCCGATGCCGCGTATGCTCTAAGCTAAATTCCACGACTTCGGTTTCACTCGCAGCATGAGCCGTATTCTCTTCATTCGGCACATCGGCTTCAATTCGAGCAAACTCCTGCACCAGTCCATTCACCGACAGCCAGCGTTCCGCCAACATTGCCGCCATACATCCCGTCCCTGCTGCGGTGATCGCTTGACGGAATTCATGGTCTTGAACATCTCCTGCCGCGAATACGCCTTCTAAGCTGGTTTCAACGCTGCCATGCTGGGTCTTGATATAGCCCACTTCATCCAATTCAATCTGACCTTTGAATAGAGAAGTGTTTGGCGTATGACCGATCGCATAAAACAGTCCTTTCGCTTCCACAACGGTTTCTTCCTCGGTCTTCCGGTTGCGAATTCTCACACCCGTCATGTGCTTTTCATCGCCCACGACATCGATCGCTTCCGAATTCCAATGAACCGTGATTCGGGGATTGCTCAACACGCGATCCTGCATTGCTTTCGAGGCACGCATCGCATCACCCCGAACTAACAAATGCACATGATCACCGTACTTAGTGAGATAAATTGCTTCCTCTGCTGCGGTATCTCCACCGCCAATTACAACCAGCGGCACACCTCGGAAAATCGGAGTCGCACCATCACAAATGGCACAAGCCGAAATTCCACGGCTCCAGAATTCATGCTCATTTGGTAAACCTAAGCGTTTTGCGGTCGCGCCCGTGGCAATCACAACACTATGCGCTTTGACTTCGCGAGTTTCCCCTCGAATCGTAAACGGACGCTGGGAAAAATCAACTTCAAGCACGTCTTCCGTGACCAATTCCGCCCCCCAGCGTTCTGCCTGCGCTTTCATTTGCGTCATCAACTGAGGACCTGTAATTCCTTGAGGGAAGCCAGGGAAATTCTCAACTTCGGTGGTGGTCATGAGTTGTCCGCCGGGTAAGCCACCTGCTTGAAATCCTTCAAATACAAGCGGCTTGAGGTTGGCACGTCCCGCATAGATCGCCGCCGTATACCCTGCCGGACCCGACCCAATAATGACTACATTCTCTACAGTTGGGTTTGCCATAAGACCTTTATTACAAACTCATAACGACTATGAGTAGTATAGCCAAATCTTCAAGAAAATGAAAGGGTTGAGCGAATCTCCTCAAAAGCACTCAGCTTGATTCGATGCAACAAACTCCTCCGAACGCCTAGAGGTTGATTCTTCATTCGGCTCGCTCTGTTCAACTGAAGTTATCGCTTAAACAATTTCCAGATTTCCTTTCCTGATAAGTAAAGCCCAAAACCAGAGCCGACGCAGAGCGCAATACTCCCGTCCCACTCTAGTATTTTTTGTAGATCTTCATTCAGAAGAGCTTTGTGTAGAACTTTGGCAAATACAATCAGACCACCACTTGCCAAAGCAAGAACAACGAACTTTTCAGACTTCAATAAAGGTAGTTGATGATTCTTTCTCCAACCTAGAACTGCTCCAGCCAATACAATCGTCAAGATAAACCAAATAAGCAGTTCCGTCCGCATCTAGAGATTCGATTTTATTTTGCCAAAGCCAATATACCACCCGTAGAGCGCAGCCAAGAGCGCACCACCGATCGCGCCGACTGCGACGAATGCGTTTCCAGCAAGCAAGTGAACGATCGCGCCTCCTAAAAATGCTCCGCCTGCGGTCATCACGGCAATACGATCGCTTTTGTCCCAGACGGTTTCTCTAGAGTTGCTAGTATGTGAATTAGGCTGCTGAAGTGTTTGTCGAGCGGCTAAGACTGGATCATCTGCTGTGACAATTTGGATGAATCTATCCCACGGATCGACTTCTCGCGGAAACACGATGTCAACATTTTTCATTCTCTCTTGCTGCTGATAATGCGTTTCAAGTTCCTCGTAGGCATCCTCGTAAAGCTTTTTCAGGTGAGAGTTCTGCTCGACAAGATGACGGATTTCGTCGTTAATCCGTGGACTGTTGTTTCTCAGAGTCATCATCAGTTGATGAACTGCTTCCTGTAAAGGCTGCGACAACGGCTGATCAAGCCTTGATAGTGCCAGGATGAGAGCTTTGGCAGGAGTGGGATCAGCATTTGTCATCATACGAGTGTACCTGTATGGATAAACCCTACCCAATAATAAGGGTAGTGTAGGGC